>NZ_JBHXEG010000015.1:109108-130758 GCF_042724935.1 Kitasatospora sp. NPDC127060 | reverse complement strand
GGGGACGGGGTGACCCACGCGGAGGTGCTGGAGGTCTTCGCGGGCAACGTCGACCGACTGCGCACGGTGCTGTTCAAGGCCCTGGAGGCCCTGCCCGCGGTCCGCGAGTGCCCCTGTCCGCACGCCCTGGACGGCCTCACCACCGGACTGCCCGGTGTCCCGGGCCGCTGACCGGCCGGTGCTCACCCGGACCCTGCCCTGCGCCGCGGCCCTGGCCGCCCTGGTCGCGGCCCTCGCCCTGACCGTGACCGGCGGCGGCACCCTCGCCGACCGGGCGCCGCTGCACGACTGGTACACCCTGGACGCCGCCCTCTTCGCGCTCGCCCTGCTCCTGCTGCGGCGGGTGGAGGACCGCCGGGTGGTGCCGGTCGTCCTGGCCGGGAGCGTCCTGGTCGCCGCCGTCGGGCTGCTCGCGCCGCCGCGCACCAGCGACGACGCCTACCGCTACGTGTGGGACGGCCGGGTCCAGGCGGCCGGCACCTCCCCGTACGCCCACACCCCGGACGACCCTGCCCTGCGCGCCCTGCGCGATCCCGGCCTGTTCCCGACGACAGGCGGCTGCACCGCCTGGGACGAACACCGGACCGCCGCCGGGGACTGCACCCGGATCAACCGGCCCGCCGTGCACACCGTCTACCCGCCGGTCGCCGAGGCCTGGTTCCTCGCCGAACACCCCTTCGGCGGCGGGGTGCGCGGTGTCCAGGTGGGCGGCGCCCTGCTGGCCGTCGCCACCACCGGCGCGCTGCTGGTCGTCGGCGGGCGCAGTCGGCGGGCGGCGCTGTGGGGCTGGTGCCCGGGCGTGACGGTGTGGGCCGTCAACGACGCCCACGTGGACACCCTCGGCGCGCTGCTGATGGTGGCCGGCCTCGGCTGTGCGGCCCGCCGTCGGGCCGGGGCCGGCGGCGCCCTGCTCGGGGCGGCGATCGCCACCAAGCTGCTGCCGGCCCTCGCCCTGCCCGGGACGCTCTCGGGCCTGCTCGCCCGGCGGCCCGCCAAGCGCGACCTGGTGCTGCTCGCCTCGGCCCTCGGCACCTTCGCTGCGGCCTACCTGCCGTACGTCGCGCTCTCCGGCGTGGGCGTCCTCGGCTACCTGCCCGGCTACCTGCGGGAGGAGGGCTACGAGCAGGGCCACCTGGAGCGCTTCGGCCTGGTGCGGGCGGTGCTGCCGGACCGCTGGGCGCCGTGGGCGGCGGCCCTGGTGCTGGCGGCGGTGGTGCTCGGGGTGCTGCGGCGCGGTGACCCGGACCGGCCCTGGCGGGGCGCGCTGACGGTGACCGGGACGGCCCTGCTGCTGGTCGCCCCCAGCTACCCCTGGTACGGGCTGCTGGTGGTGGCCCTGGTCGCGCTGGACGGCCGCTGGGAGTGGCTGGCCGTTCCGGCGGCCGGGCAACTGCTCTACCTGGTGGGCGGCGAGGAGGCCCAGCGCACCGCGTACGGCGCCGCGCTGGTCTGCGTGCTGGTGGTCCCCGCGGTGCGCGGACTGGCCCGCGCCCTGCCGCCGCGGCCGGTGCGCGGCGCCGGGCCGGAGATGACGAAAGTCTGACGGGACGCCGCCGCGACTGGCCCCGGACCGGGTTGAACTGGTCGAATCGTCGCGTGGACAGTCGCGTGGACAGAACAGACGAAGAGGGCCGGGGCACCCCGGTCGGGCGCCGGGTGGTGCTCGGGCTGCTCGGCCTCGGGGCGGCCGGGGTGGCCGCCGGGCCGTTCCTGCAACGGGTGGAGTCCGGGCTGGCGGAGCGCGACCCGAGCGGCCTGGCCGGGCTGCTGCCCGGCAACAACGGCTTCCGCTACTACTCGGTGGTGACCTCCGTCCCCGAGCGCGGCGCGGCCGACTACACGCTCACCGTGGACGGCCTGGTGGACCACCCCGCCACCCACCGGCTCGCCGACCTCCAGGCGATGCCGCAGCGGCGGCTGGTCAAGGACGTCCAGTGCGTCACCGGGTGGCGGGTGCCGAACACTCCCTTCGAGGGGGTGCCGCTGGCGCACCTGCTGGACGCCGCCGGGGTGCGGCCGGGGGCCAGGGCCGTCCGCTTCAGCTGCTTCGACGGCGCCTACACCGAGAGCCTCACCCTCGAACAGGCCCGGCGGGACGACGTGCTGGTGGCGCTGCGGCTGGAGGACAAGCCGATCGGCCACCAGCACGGCGGGCCGGTGCGGCTGTACGTCGCGCCGATGTACTTCTACAAGTCCGCGAAGTGGCTCTCCGGCATCACCGTCACGGACTCCGTCCAGCCGGGGTACTGGGAGGGCAACGGTTATGACGTCGACGCCTGGGTCGGCCGGTCGAACGGGCGGGACGATGCACCGACGAGCTGATCTGGTCCTGCGCTTCACCCGCGCCGAGCGCTGGGTGCACCGCACCACCGCCGCCCTGATGGGCGTCTGCCTGGCCACCGCCGCCTGCCTCTACCTCGCGCCGCTCGCCCAACTGGTCGGCAACCGGCCGCTGGTGGTCACCGTGCACGTGTGGTGCGGCCTGGCACTGCCGGTGCCGCTGCTGCTCGGTCTCGCCTCCCGGGCGCTGCGCGCCGACTTCTCCCGGCTGAGCCGCTTCACCCCGGCGGACCGGCAGTGGTTGCGCTCCCTCCGGGCCCGGGCCGCGCACCGCCCGGCCGGCAAGTTCAACGCCGGGCAGAAGCTGTACGCCCAGTGGACGCTGGGGTCGATGCTGGTGATCCTCGGCACCGGGCTGCTGATGTGGCTCACCCACCTCGCCCCGCCGGCCTGGCGCACCGGCGCGACCTTCGTGCACGACTGGCTGGCCGCCGCCATCGCCGTGGTGGTCGCCGGGCACGTCCGGATGGCCTGGCGGGACGGCGAGTCGCGGCTGGGGATGCGCACCGGGCTGGTCGAGCGGAGCTGGGCCGAGCGCGAGCACCCGCAGTGGCGCCCGGCGCCCGAGGATCCTGCGCCCGAGGGCCCGGAGCCGCTGCGGACGGGCGCCGGCGAGCGGACCTGACGGCCGGCCGTCACCGCGGGGGCAGCAGCAGGCTCCCCACGTCGCGCTCGGCGGTGGCCGACCAGACCACGTCGCCGTGGCCGTAGTCCGGCACCACCCGGTAGTCGACGTTCGCGCCGCCCCGGGCGATCAGCCGGGCGCCGAGGTCGTGGTCGCCGCGCCCGAACTCGGCGTTCAGCCAGACCACTTCGGCCCGGATCGCGGCCCAGTCGATCGCGTAGGTCTCGGTTCGGCCGGCCCAGATCGCCGCCAGGTCGCGCAGCAGCGCGGTCGGCTGGAGGCCGCTGCCGAGGCGGGCGACCGCCTGCTGCCAGACGGCCAGTGGGGTGTGGGTCAGGGTGAAGTGGTCCTCGGCGGGGGTGGCGCCGAAGCGGTAGCCGCCGGCGCTGTGCCCGCGGTGGTGGATCCAGTTCGCCGGGCCGGGCAGGTCCCGGGTGTGGGTGAGGGCGTAGTGGAGCAGCCCGAGGTTGCTGAACGGGGCTGCCCCGTCCACCGGCCGGGGCACCCCGCTCGGGGCGTCCGGGGCGGTTGCCGCGCGGGCGAACAGGCCCTTCAGCCCGGGGTCGACGGTCCGGACGCCGGCGTCCAGCTGCTGCCGGAACAGGTCGGTCAGCGCCTCGGCCCGGGCGAGCGACTCCGGCTCCCGCTGCGGGTGGTAGGGCCCGGTGGTGTCCAGGACGAGCACCCGCCGGGGGCCCGCGCCGCCGCTGCGGGCGGCGGTGGCCAGGGCGAGCGCGGCCCCGGCCGAGTGGCCGAGCAGCTCGTGCGGCAGGCCGGTGACGGACTCGGCGGCGGCGACGACCCGTTCGAGGTCCGCCCGGTGGCCGTCCAGGCCCCAGTCGGCGCACCGGGGGCCGATCCGCTCGGGGACCAGCGCGTCCTCGCGGGGGGTGGTGCCGATCACCAGGTAGCCGTGGTCGGCGAAGTAGCGGGCCAGGCCGCGGCCCTGGGCGGTGCAGTAGTCGGCGTCGACGTTGAGGCCGCCGCCGGGCAGCAGGTGGAGCACCCGGTGCGCGGTGCGTCCGTCGCCGAGGACGTCCACGGTGAAGCCGTCGCCGTGCTGGTCCGGGACGGCCAGCCGGTGGTGACCCGGACCGACCTCCCGTACGGCGTCGTCCCCGCCCCCGAGTGCCGCCGCCAACGACCTGACGGTGTCCATGCCCACCGCTGCCCCCTCCCGTACGGTGCCGTCCGGTTCGCCGGACAGGGCCTAGTGTGGCGCACGGCTCCCGGCGGGCCGGTTCAGCCCTTGCGCAGGGCGAGGAAGCGGCGGCCGTGCGAGGTCCAGCGCTCCGTCTCGACCAGCCCGGCGGCGCGGGCCCGCCGCAGGGCGGCGGCCGTTCCGAGCCGCGCCCAGGGGAAGGCCGGGCCGAGTCGGCCGTCCGGCCCCTCCACCCGGACGACGGACCGCTCGTCCACCTCCTCCGGCTCCACCTCCACCAGCAACAGCCCGTCGGGGGCGAGGAGTTCGGCACCCCGGCGGAGCAGGGCGTCCGGGTCGCCACCGATGCCGAGGTTGCCGTCCGCGAGCAGGGCAGCGCCCCAGCGGCCCTCGGCCGGCAGCCGGTCGAACACCGAACGGCAGAGCGCCGCCCCGCCCAGGCCCACCGTGCGGGCCACCGCCGCCCTGGTGACGTCCACCCCGAGGGTCGGCACCCCGAGGGCGAGCAGCGCGGCCACCAGCCGGCCCGGGCCGCAGCCGAGGTCCAGGACGGGCGTGGCCAGCCGGGCGCAGCGCAGCAGCAGGCTGTGGTCGGCGCCGGCCGCCGGGGCGCACCAGCGCTCGATGTCCAGGTGCAGCCGCCGGCCGTCCTCGCGGCGCAGCCAGAGCGGGCCGTAGCCGGTGCGGACGGCCTCCGCGAAGGGGTCGTCCACCCAGGGTGCGGCGACCGTCAACTCGCCACCTCCGGAACGGAGTCGAGGGCGCGCAGCCGGGTGGCGAAGCGGCTGTGCGGGGCTTCCTCGGCGACCTGCCGGGCGTCGTCGACGGTGTCGACGTCGGTCAGCCGGGGCAGCCGGTGGACGGCCAGGCCGGCCTCCGCGAGCCGCCGGAGCAGGGCCGCGCCGGTGTCCGGGGTGGACATCGGGACGTCGTGCAGCAGGCGCGCCGCCAGCCGCTCGGTCGGCCGGGCCAGGCCGAGCGCCCAGAACCCGCCGTCGGCCGCCGGGCCGTACCAGGCGTCCAGGCCCGGCCGCCGGGCGGCGGACAGCGGTTCGGCGAGGGCGGCCGGGGCGAGTTGCGGGGTGTCCATGCCGACCAGCAGCGCGGGGGCGTCCGGGGCCAGCCGGGCGGCGTGGGCGAAGGCGGCGGCGAGCCGTCGGTCCAGGCCGCCGCCGCCCTGGGGGAGGACCTCCCAGCCCGGCGGCAGCCAGTCGCCCGGCTCGCCGTCCAGGACCAGCAGGCGGCGCCCGGCGGGCATCGTGGTCAGGGCGTGCAGGGTGTCGGCCAGCGCTGCCTCGGCCAGGGCGGCGGCCTGCGCCGGGGTGCAGGGCGGGGTGAGCCGGGTCTTCACCCGGCCGGGGACGGGCGCCTTGGCGATCACCAGCAGGGTGGGCGGCGGCGCGGCCAGCACCGCCCGCATGTCGCGGACGGCCTGGCGGGTGCCGCGCAGGGTGCCGGTGACCTTGGAGCGGCCCGCGCGCGGCAGGTAGTCGACGGGCGTCTCGGCGATCCGCAGCCCGGCGGCGGAGGCCGCCAGGACCATCTCCAGCGGGTAGCCGGAGCGCCGGTCGCCGAGGCCGAGGGCGAGCAGGCGTTCCCGCCGTGCGGCCCGCATCGGGCCGAGGTCGTGCAGCCGGGCGCCGGTGCGGGCCCGCAGTCGGCGGGCGAGGACGGCGTTGGCCAGCCGGGCGTGCACCGGCCAGGCGCCGGCGGTGGCGGGCCGGCGGCGGCCGAGCACCAGGTCGGCGGCGCCGGCCAGCACCGGGCCGGTGACCCGGGGGAGTTGGGCGGGGTCGAGCGAGCCGTCGCAGTCCATGAAGCAGACCAGCTCGGCGGTGGCGGCGCGCAGGCCGGCGTGGCAGGCGGCGCCGAAGCCGCGCCGGGGTTCCTCGACGACGGTGGCGCCGAGGGAGCGGGCCAGCTCGGCGGAGCCGTCGCGTGAGCCGTTGTCCACGACGACGGCCCGCCAGCCGGCCGGGATGCGTCCGAGCACCCAGGGCAGGGCGGCGGCCTCGTCGAGGCAGGGCAGGACGACGTCGACGACCGCTGCGGGAGGGAGGGGAGGAGTCACGCCGGTCACGCTAGCCGCGGCCGGCACCGCCGGGGCCCAGCCGCGCCCTTACGGAAGTACGACGGCCGGGCGGCGGGGCCCGTTCGGGGGAGCGCGTGCCGGTGGCGGGCACCGCAGCGAGGTTCTTACGGAAGTCGGACGCGGGGCCCGCAGGCCGTCCGTCGGGGCCGGCGCCTCGTATCCTCGGCGAGGTGAACGAGAGCCCCATCCCCGCCGGAGCGGCGCCCATCCCCGCCGGAGCGGCCCCTGCCCCGGACGGCCCGGCGCCCGCCCCCGCCGGTCCGGCGCGGCCCAGCCGCGTCCTGGTGGTCGACGACGACCCCACCGTGGCCGAGGTCGTCGCCGGCTACCTCACCCGGGCCGGTCACCAGGTCGACCGCGCCGCCGACGGCCCCGCGGGGCTGGCCCTGGCCCGTAGCGCCCGGCCGGACCTGCTGGTCCTGGACCTGATGCTCCCGGGCATCGACGGTCTGGAGATCCTCCGCAGGCTGCGGGCCGACCCGGACGGTGCCGAGCTGCCGGTCGTCCTGCTCACCGCCAAGGGGGACGAGACCGATCGCATCCTGGGGCTGGAACTGGGCGCGGACGACTACGTCACCAAGCCGTTCAGCCCGCGCGAACTCGTCCTGCGGGTGCAGTCGGTGCTGCGCCGCTCCCGTGCGGGCGCGGCGGCCGGAGGGGTCGGCGGGCGGGTGGTCTCGGGGGACGTCGCGCTCGACCCGCAGGCCCGCCGGGCGTACCGGGACGGACGTGAACTGGCGCTCACCCTGCGGGAGTTCGACCTGCTGGCGTTCCTGCTCCGGCACCCGCACACGGTGTTCGCCCGGCAGGAGCTGATGGAGCGGGTCTGGGGCTGGGACTTCGGCGACCTCTCCACGGTGACCGTCCACGTCCGCCGCCTGCGGGAGAAGATCGAGGACGACCCGGCCGCGCCGCGGCTGATCTGCACGGTCTGGGGCGTGGGCTACCGCTACGACCCGGCCCCGGCCGGAGGCCCGGAGTCCGGAGAGGGCGGGGCGGCGTGAAGGACCTGCTGCTGATCGCCCTGTTCGCCGCGCTCGGCGCCGGCGGGGCCGGCCTGCTCGGTTGGCTGGCGGTGCGGCTGCTCCGGCGCCGTTCGCTCGCGCTGTCGCTGTTCTGCGTCGCCGCCGTCACCGTGCTGGCGGTCACCTCCGGGACCTTCGCGGTGGCCCAGGCGATGTTCCTGTCCCGGCACGATCTGGGCGTGGTGATCACGGTGCTGGCGATGGCCGCCGTGGTCTCGCTGGCCACTGCGGCGCTGCTGGGGCGCCAGGTGGTGGCCGGGAGCCGGGCGCTGACCGCCGCGGCCCGGACGGTCGGCAGCGACGCCGGGTTCACCGCGCCGGAGCGCCCGCTGGGCCTGGAACTGGCCCAGCTGGGCGCCGAACTGGCCGCCACCAGCGCCCGGCTCGCGGAGTCCCGGGCCCGGACCCAGGCCCTGGACGCCTCCCGCCGCGAGCTGATCGCCTGGATCTCGCACGACCTGCGCACCCCGCTGGCGGGCCTGCGGGCCATGGCGGAGGCGCTGGAGGACGGTGTCGCCGAGCACCCGCAGGACTACCTGCGGCGGATGCGCGCCGAGGTCGAGCGGCTCACCGGGATGGTGGACGACCTCTTCGAGCTGTCCCGGATCCAGGCCGGGGCGCTGGCCCTCTCGGTGTCCCGGGTGTCGGTGTACGACCTGGTCGACGAGGCGCTCGCCGGGGCCCATCCGCTGGCCCGCCAGCGCGGGGTCCGGCTGGAGGGCGGGCAGGTCGCCGCCGAACCGGTGGAGGTGGACTCCGGCGAGATCACCCGGGTGCTCGGCAACCTGCTGGTCAACGCCATCCGGTCGACCCCGGAGGACGGCGTGGTCGCCGTCTCGGCCCGCCGGGAGGCGGACGAGGTGGTGCTGACGGTCACCGACGGCTGCGGCGGTATCCCGGAGCCGGACCTGCCCCGGGTGTTCGAGACGGGCTGGCGAGGCAGCACCGCCCGCACGCCCCGCTCGGCCGATCCGGGCAGTGCCCGGGAGCGGGGTGAGGGCGGCGCCGGGCTCGGGCTGGCCATCGTCCGCGGCATCGTGGAGGCGCACGCCGGGCGGGCCCGGGTGCGCAACGTCGCCGGGGGCTGCTGCTTCGAGATCGTGCTGCCGGCCGCCCGGGGCTGAGCGCCGGCCGCGGTCACCCGCGCTGGGGCGCCGCCGCGAACTCCGTCATGCCCGCCGTGAAGGCCACCCGGGCCCGCCAGCCCAGCTCCGCGCGCAGCCGCGCGGAGTCCGCGGTGATGTGCCGGACGTCGCCGAGCCGGTACTGGCCGGTGACCACCGGCGCCGGCCCGCCGTGGGCGGCGGCCAGCGCCCCGGCCATCTCGCCGACCGTACGGACTTCGCCGCTGCCGGTGTTGTACGCCCGGACGCTGCCCGGCGGGCGGTCGCCGACGGCCGTGAGCGCGGCGAGGTTGGCGTCCGCGACGTCCCGGACGTGCACGAAGTCCCGGCGTTGCCCGCCGTCCTCGAACACCCGCGGCGCCTCGCCCCGGGCCAGCGCCGAGCGGAACAGCGAGGCCACCCCGGCGTACGGGGTGTCGCGCGGCATCCCGGGGCCGTAGACGTTGTGGTAGCGCAGCGTCAGGAGCCGGCCGCCGCAGGCGCGGGCCCAGGCGCCGGCCAGGTGCTCCTGGGCGAGCTTGGTGGCCGCGTAGACGTTGCGCGGGTCGGCCGGGGCGTCCTCGGCGACCAGGCCGGGGTGCAGCGCGGCGCCGCACTCGGGGCAGGGCGGCTCGAAGCGGCCGGCGTCCAGCTCGCCGGGGTGCCGGGGGCCGGGGGCGACCTCCCCGTGTTCCGGGCAGCGGTAGCGGCCCTCGCCGTAGACCACCATGGAGCCGGCGAGGACCAGGCTGCGCACGCCCGCGCGGGCCATCGCGGCGAGCAGCACGGCCGTGCCCAGGTCGTTGCAACCCGCGTAGGCGGGCGCGTCGTCGAGGTCCAGGCCCAGGCCCACCATGGCGGCCTGGTGGCAGACCGCGTCCACCCCGGCCAGCGCCGAGCCGACCGCCGCCGCGTCCCGGACGTCCCCGTGCCGGAAGTCGACGCCCTCCGGCAGCGCGGGGCCAGCCCCGGTGGGATGGACGGCGGGCAGCAGCGCGTCCAGCACCCGGACGTCGTGACCCGCCGCGACCAGGGCCCGTACGACCGCCGAACCGATGAATCCGGCGCCGCCGGTGACCAGAATCCTCATGACCGGCGACGCTATCGCCCGCCGCCCCGGCACCGGGCCGATCCGGAGGCCGTGTCACGCTTCGGTAAGACTCCGGGCGATGGCACCCCTGTCGACAACTGCCGGAAACTGTCGACAGCCGGCGACTCGGTCGACCGTGAGGTAGCGCTGGGTAGAGATGACATGTACGCTGCGTGTCGCCGGATGAACAGCAATCGGGCCCGGCCGCTGCTCCGTGGGGGGAGTCACGCCCAGGCCCGGTCACCGGTCGGGGCCCGGTCGCACTCGTGGGGGAGTCGCGGCCGGGCCCATAACCGGTTGCTGGTCTTATGCCCGACCTGAAGCCCCGTCAGACCTGCCAACTGTCCAGTAGGAGAGCGGTTCCGGGCTCGTCCGTCCAGAACTGCAGGTCGGCGAACCGGGATTGGTCGGTCCTGGGGTCCGGTCCAGTCGATCGCCGCCCGCCTCGGCTGTGCCGACCCGCGGGCCTGCGCCGGGCCTTCCGGCGCTGGACCGAGAGGACCTCCTCGCCGCGACCGTCCGCTACGTCGCCGAGCACAACGCGTCCGACCTCTCGCTGCGCCCGCCGGCGGCCGCGATCGGCACCAGCCCGCGCGTGCTGCTCTACCTCTTCGGCTCGAAGGAGGACCTCGTCCGGGAGGTGCTGGCGGCCGGCCGGGCCGAGCAGCTGGCGCTGCTGGAACGCTCCGAGCAGGAGGGCGGCACCGCCCGGGAGACCCTGGAACTGCTGTGGGCCTGGCTGGCCGACCCCGGACGCCGGGGCGCGCTGCGACTGTTCTTCGAGGGCTACGTCCGCGCCTTCGGACGGGCGGAGCCCTGGCTGGACTTCGGCACCGCCTCGCTGGAGGAGTGGCTGCCGCCGCTGGAACGGGTGCTGGACGGCACCCGGGCCAACGCCACCGTGGTGCTCGCCGTCCTGCGCGGACTGCTGCTGGACCTGCTCGCCGGCGAGGGCGAGGCCGACGTCGGGCGGGTGCACGCCGCCTGGCGGGACTTCCTGGACGCCACCCTGGGCTGAGCCAGGCTCCGCTCAGACCATCCGGGCCGTGGTGGGGGCCTCCGCTCCCTGGCGGCGGGCGTCGCGGCGGGCCCGCCCCGGGGTCGGGCCGGTGCCCAGCACCCGGCCGGCGCCGAGGGCCAGCCAGCTGCCCGGCGGCGCGCCCTCGGGGGCGGGGGCGGCCAGGGCGGCGGCGAGTTCCGTGCCGGACGGTGGCGGCGGCGGGGCGGAACGGCCCTCGCGCCACTGGGCGGTGGTGCGCTCACCGCCCGAGCGGCGCCGCCAGTGGAGGTGCTGGGCGACGATCAGCGGGCCGAGCGCGGTGAGCAGCGGGAAGCCGGTGGACAGCAGGCCGAGGGCGAAGCAGGTGCTGACGGCGCCGGTCACCAGCAGACCGGCCAGGGCGGCCGCCCACGCGGCGGTGCGGCCGTAGGCCTTGGCGGCGACCAGCGGGAACAGGACGAGCAGCAGCAGGTCGCCGAGGCCGACCGCGACCGGCTGGGACCCGCCGGTGAGGGCCAGCATCGGGGCGAACGGCCGGTCGCGGACCTGCTCGAAGAAGCGGGCGGTGGTGTCGGTGAGGGTGGTGGCGGCCAGGTCGTACCCGGTGAGCACGGCGGCCAGCGCGGCGGTGTGGCCGGCCCGCAGGCCGCTCTGGGTCCACAGGTTGGCGACGCCGACCACCGCGACGGCGATCAGCAGGTCGCTGCCGGCCCGGGCGCCGCCGGGGTGGCCGGTGAGGGCGGCGAGCCCGGTGGCGGCGGTGCCCCCGAGGGCGGCCGCCCAGGACCACGGCGCGGCCCGCAGCCCGGTGGCGGCGAGCAGCGGGGCGAGGGTGAACTGCACGGCCAGGCAGAGCACCAGGCCGAACACGGCGGAGACGGCCGCCCCGGGCAGCGCGGTGTACAGCAGCGGCGCGACGACCACACCGGCGCACAGCACGGCGATGTCGCCCCCGGTGTACACCCCGACCGGCGGCCGGGGCATCCGGACCCCGGCCAGATACCGGGCCGCGACGGCGATCTCGACGGCCACCGCGGCGCTCAGCGCGGTGAGCGCGAGGGGGCTGACGTCCATTCACGGCCTCCCGGGGCGCCCGGCGCCCGATGTCTCGAAGCTGTGTTCGCGCAGGTCGGCGCGGACGGGGGCGGTCGGCGGCATGGTGGCCCGGTCCTCGTGCAGCACGATGCCGGCCAGCCGCAGCCCGGCCTCCCCGGCCCGCTCCTCCAGCCGGCCGTGCAGGGCGGTCGCGGGCAGCCGGGGGACCAGCAGGTGCAGCCGGGCGGGGCCCTCCGACCCCTCCGGCCCCTCGGTGAGGGCGTAGCGGGCGGGCAGCGGGACCTCCGGTTCGGCCTCCACCAGGTCGAGCACCTGCCGGGTGGTGACGGCGGTGCTCAGCGGGCCGGACCAGCGGCCGAGGATCTCCGAGGTGGCCGGCAGGTGGGCGAGTTCGCAGTCCGGCGGCCCGTCCGGGAGGCGGACCAGGTCCCCGGTGGCGTAGCGCAGGAGCAGGGTGCACTCGCGGTAGGGCACGTACGGGGTGTGCACCACGGTGCCGATCCCGCCCGGGGCGGTCGGCTCCCCGCTGACCGGGTCGAGCACCTCCAGGTGCCCGAACTCGGTGGTGTGGTGCAGATGGCCGCGGGCGCAGGGGGTGGCGCCGGACGGCAGGATCTCGGTCATCAGGTACGCGGAGGACACCGCGGCGCCGAACACCGCCTCGGCCCGGCGGCGCAGCGGCGTGGAGAGCACCTCGCCGCCGACGCTGATCGACTCCAGGCCGAAGTCGGCGCTCTGCCACTTCTGCTGCTCGGCCTCCTGGACCAGGGCGGCCAGGTAGGAGGCGGAGGTGGTCAGATGGGTGATCTGCGGGTCCTTGCCGGGCAGGCCGAGCGGGGCCGCCAGGCGGTCCAGCGCCAGCGCCGGGTCGACGGTGCCGAACTGGACGAAGCCGGCGCCGGCGCGGGTGGTCGACTCCTCGGCGTACACCAGCGGCAGGGTGGCGCGGGAGCAGCCCGCGTAGGCGACGGTGTGGCGGGGCCGCAGCCCGAGGCCGAGCACGGCGGAGATGGTGCTGAAGGCGATGGCGGTCTCGATCTCGTCGCGGGAGAACCACACCGCGGTGGGGGTGCCGCTGGTGCCGGTGGTGAGCGCCATCAGAGCGGGCGTGGCGGCGGCGGAGACGAAGGCGGCGGGCAGCGCGCGCAGCGCCTGCTTGGGGGTGACCGGCACCCGTGACCAGTCCTCCGGTTCCAACGTGGCTGGATCGAGGTCGAGTTCGGCGAACAGCCGGCGGTAGTAGGCGGTGTGCCGGACGGCGGCGCGGGCGGTGGCGCGCAGGCTGCGCCGGGCCACCTCGCGGCGCAGCTGGGGGTCGACGTGCCCGGCCCGGCCGGGCAGCAGCGCGGAGTCCTCGCCGGGCTCGCCGAATTCGGCGATGGTGGCGACCAGGTCGCGGGCGAGGCGTTCCAGGTCGCCCGGTCGGATCCTGCGGTTCGTCAGGATCGCTGCGCCGTAGCGCAGTTGGCTCATTGCGGTCGCGAACAAGCGGGCTCCCCGGGCCAGGGTCGGACGGTACGCCACCCGGCCCTGGCCGGGGTCGTGCGGATCAGGCCATGTGCAGGAACATCGCGGCGGTGAGGGTGCTGAAGGCGTACTTGAGGTAGTGCTTGACCATGCTCGGTTCCTCCTCCGTGCTGGCGCGCGCGGCGAGTTGGGGCCGAGCGCGCTGGGGTGTCGCCCGCGGGGTGTGGTCGGCGGGCAGCGGCAGTCTAGGGGCGGTTCGGGCGCCGGGAACAGCCCATGTGCATGGGTAATTCTCCTGTGATTCATATCAGTTGTCAGTTGCCCCGGAGGGGAAGGCTCCGGTGGGTGCTCAGCTGCAGGTCCGGCACCCCCCGGGTCGAACAGCCCGGCCCGCCGCCCTCGCGGACGCCGTACGACTCCTGTACGGCCCGTGCTCCATCCGGGTTCTGGCGGTCCGTCCCCGGCGGTTCCGGCCCGAACTCTCGCCATCGGCGAGCCCCGGAGTGCAGGCTGCTTCCGTGGCCGCGCCAGTACGGACGCGGCGTGACCGGAAGGACGAACATGACGAGCACACGAGGCCGCGTCGCCGCCCTGCTGGGCGCCGTCGCGGTGGTCGCCGGCACCACACTGGCCGGCCCGGCCGTCGCGGCGCCGACCGACCCGCAGCGGCACGGCGGCGGAATCACCGGGCGGGCGCCCTGCCCGGACGCGCCCGAGTTCACCTGCGGCACCTTCACCGTGCCGCTCGACCACGGCGGCGCCACCCCCGGCACCCTCTCGCTCGACGTGGCGATGAGCGGCAACGCCGACGCCCCCAAGGGCGACCTGCTGTTCCTGGTCGGCGGCCCCGGCCAGCCCGGCGTCCCGACGATCAAGCGGATGGCGGACAAGCTGGCGCCCGTCCTCAAGGACTACCGCCTGGTGATGTTCGACCAGCGCGGCACCGGCCGGGGCGCGCTCCAGTGCCCGGGCCTCCAGGAGGACATGGGCTCCTCCGACCTCGCCCTGCCCCGCAAGCAGTCCATCGCCGACTGCGCCACCGCCCTCGGCCCGAACGCCCGCTTCTACAGCACGGCCGCCACCGTCGCCGACATCGACCTGCTGCGGCGCGCCCTCGGAGACCAACGCCTCACGCTGGACGGCGTCTCCTACGGCACCGTCGTCGCCAGGCGCTACGCCCTCGCTCACCCGGCCCGGGTGGCCCGGCTGGTGCTCGACTCGGTGGCGCCGCGCGCGGGCTTCGACCCCCTGGACCTGGCCGCACTGCCCGCCACCGCCCGGGTCCTGCGGGCCGCCTGCCAGGCCACCGGCTGCACCACCGACCCGGCCGCCGACCTCGCCGCCACCGTCCGGCGATACGGCAACGGGGCGCAGATCCTGAGCGCGCTCACCGGCTACGAGTTCATCGACCCGGACTACGGCGCCGTCCCGGAGATCCTGCACGAGGCCGCCGCCGGGCAGCCCGCCAAGCTCCAGGACTTCTTCGACCTCGTCCACCGGGAGGTCGACGCCGCCCCGGCCGAGGAGCTCAGCCAGGGGCTGCACTCCGCCGCCCTGTGCGCCGACTCACGCTTCCCGTGGGGCACCGCCGACACCCCCGTCGAGGGCCGCGCGGCGGCGGTGGAGCGCACCCGGCAGCGGCTCACCGCCGAGCAGACCTGGCCGTACGACCCGGCGACCGCGACCGGGCTGGGCTCCCTGCTGGTCTGCCTGGACTGGCCGCGCGAGCAGGTGCCGCCGCTGCCGCCGGAGCACCGCAAGCTGCCCGACGTGCCGGTGCTGCTGCTCGGCGGGGACCGGGACCTGGCCACGCCGTACGAATGGCTGTACCAGCAGGCCGAGTCGGCGCACCACCCGCAGATCGTGATCGTGCCCGGGGCGGCGCACTCGGTGCAGAACCGGGCGGCGAACCCGGCCGGGCGGCAGGCGGTCTACGACTTCCTGCTGAAGTAGCGGGCACCATCAAGCGGGCCGTTCCGTACGGGGGGACGGAACGGCTCGGCCTCGGGGCCGGTCCATGGCCTACTCAGCCGCCCTCGCGCTTGATCCACTCGCTGTAGCCCGGCGGGTAGTCGTAGCCGGGGCGGTTGACGTTCGCGCTGGTGCGGAAGGGCGTCCTGCGGTTGTCGACCTGGACGGTGCCGTGGCGGTCCCCGCTGGACCAGTCCACGCTGAGGTCCCAGCGGACGTCGTGCGCCTTGGTGTGCGCGACGACGTAGAAGACCTCCGGGTCGGACTTGCTGACCTTGTACGGGAAGTCGCGCTGGCCGCCCTTGACGGTGATCACCGGACTGCCCCGGTCGAGGTCGATGTCGAAGGACTTGGTGTCCACCTCCCCGCCGCAGCCCACCCCCATCGAGTAGTCGTTCCAGGCCAGCGGCGCGCCCTTGGCCGTGACCCGCACGTGCAGCGCCTCCAGGACGACCGTGTCCGCCCCGGTGCCCTGGACGGTGAGGGCGATCTCCTGCTCGCCGGAGGACACCGCGCCGTACGCGGCGGCCCACCGCAGGGCGTCGCGCTCGGGGGCGGGCGGGCCGACCTGGGCCGGCGCGCTGTTCACCAGGAAGTGCTGGCTGCACGGGTCGGCGTAGACGTACGGGCGGACGCCGACGGTGAGCGGCGCGGGCGCGGTGTCGGGCGCGGCGGGGGTGGTCGCCGCCGTGGTGCCGCCGGTCGCCGGGGTGCTCGGGTCGGTGGTCCCGGCAGCCGTGCTTGCGGGCGGCGGTTCCGGGGCGGTCGGCGTGCCGGTCGTGCCCGTCGTGCCCGTCGTGGCGGTCGTAGCGGGCGCGGAGGGCGGAGTGGTCGTGCTCCTCGGGCCCGGTGCCGTCGCGCCGGCGGCCTGTTGGTCGCCCGCGTCGCTGCCGTCGCCCCAGACCGAGGGGGCCGCGACGGCCAGCACGGCGGCCAGCAGCGCGACGGCCGCGGCGGAGGCGATCAGCGCGGTACGGCGGCGTCGCGACGGCACGGGCGGTGCCACCACCTGGAGCACCGGCCCCCCGGCGGGGAGGCTCGGTGGGGGCGTCCCGGCCGCCGCCGGTGCGGGCTCCGGTGCCTGGTCCGGCTCCGCGC
Organism: Kitasatospora sp. NPDC127060; assembly: GCF_042724935.1. Lineage (NCBI taxonomy): Bacteria > Bacillati > Actinomycetota > Actinomycetes > Kitasatosporales > Streptomycetaceae > Kitasatospora > Kitasatospora sp. NPDC127060. Next base: position 114,729 of record NZ_JBHXEG010000015.1, on the reverse strand, counting down.
TCCGCTCGGCCCGGCGACCCCGGACCGCGTCGGCCAGGATCCAGCTCCGGTGCAGTTCCATCAGCTCTTCCGGCGTCGCGCGGCACAGCCGGGCGAACCGCTCCGCCGCCACGAACTCGTGGGGCAGCGCCGTGCCGTTGCAGTAGCGGTGCAGCGTGGACGTGCTCGTGTGCAGCCGCTTGGCCAGCGTCCCGTAGCTGAGTCCGGAGCGGGCCTTGAGTTCGCTCAACAGCCGCGCGAACTCCGGCGTTCCCGCTGCCCCTGTTTCGTCCGACACCCGACGTCTCCGTTCCCCCCACGTCACGTTCCAGGGTTCCAGGCCCGTCGCGTCCCCGCTGTTCAGAGCCCTTCCGCCGGTCCACCTTACCCATCGCGCCGGTGGACCTCCCGGCCGGGACGGCTGACCTGTCTCAGCGAACTTCGGCTGCTCTCAGCGAAGTTCGACTGGTGGCGGTTTGTCTCAATGCCGGCTGGTCTCACCGGACCCGTGATGGTCGTCCCATGGACACGACGCGTGCGGTTGCTGACGAGGCCCTGCTGGAGGTGGCGGCTTCGATCTGGCTCGGGTGGAGAGCGGGGTCGAGGTCCGGTGGCCGTTGAGGGGCGTGGTGGGGATCGCGTTCGCGGACGTGCCGCCGGTGCGTGACTTTCCGTCGTACCGGGGCACCCGCAGCCGGGCGGAGGCGCCAGGAGCGGGCGCCGTCCGCCTCGACCGTGAAGCGCCAGGAGCGGCCCTCGGTGGTCCTCGGTGGTGTGGTAGTCGACGACGGCCGGCTCGTGTGGCCAGACGCCCGACCACGCGCAGCAGGTGAACAGGAAGTCCTCGACGCCGTCCAGTGCCACCTCCGCCGGCAGCGGCTGCGCGGCGCCCACGGTGAGCCGGGCGTCACAGGTGTGCATCGCGATCCACCGCCCCCACCTGAACGGTGGTTGTGGCCGCCCGGCTCCCGCCTCGGATACCGTGTTCCTGCACGGGGTGCCATAACGGATGTGGCGTCCCCTACGGAGGTAGCCAGCGTATGAGTTCCAAGCGCAGCCAGAATCCAGCCCTGCCCGTCCTCGACGACGCATACCGGCTCGCGTCGGTCAAGGACACCGAAGAGTCCACCCGCGACTTGGCCGCACGGCTGGCCACCACCGAGCTGCGCCGCGTCTCCCACCCCGGCCGGGTCACCTGGGATCCCATCGATCAGGCCGATCCCGTGCCGGCCCCGCCGACCGTGGTCGACGGTGACGGGGACCTGTGGCTGCGCGACCGGGGCACTGGCACCTGGACCATGCCCGAATTCGACCCGAAGACGTTCCCGGCCCGCTGCGGCGAGGTTCTGACGTGGAACCAGCTTGCCTGTGAGTACGGCCCGCTGACCGCACTGGCCAACGACCGCCACGTCGGCGGCGGCCGCCGCCGCTGACCGCGCAGCCCTCTGGGTTGACCGCGCCCCGGAAGGACACCGACGCGGCCCTGAGCGGGTGGTCGATACCGATGGGCGGAGGGTCGTGTGGCGGGTAGCCCCATGCGATGCCGGTCCGCGCGGACGTAGAGGATCGCGTTGACCATCTCGCGCAGCCCGGTCGTGGGCTCATGTCCTTCGGCGCGGATGCGTCGCCACTCCAGCAGCACGGGGCTCGACGAGCTCCCACTGATCGTCGTTCAGCTCCGAGGGGTACCGGCGTCGTTCCGTCACGGTTGATCAATATCGCGGACACGGACCCGGCCGCCACGAGATCCTGGAACCGAGTCTGTGCCGCGTGATCGAAAGCCGGACAGTCGGGGGAATCCCCTGTCGAACGCCCTCGGACAGCGGCCCCTCTCGCCGACCGGGAGCGGATCGGGCAACACGGTCTGGCGGTTGTCCTGGCCGTGTGCCCGCTTCGAGGTGTTGCGTCAGTCGGCAGGCGAGCGAACCGCCGCCACGGGATGCCGGACCGGTGATGCCCTGGGAGCAGGCCCACGGCAGCGGCCGAGGCGGAGCACACCTGCTCCCTGGCGGGGCAGCCGAGCTGCACTGATCTTCGTGGAGTCCTTGAAGCCCGGGTTGCGATCCAGGCGTAAGGAGAGCCACGGCAGTGCCAGCACCACGCAAGTACCCCGATGAACGCCGCGAACGCGCCGTCCGTGAGGTCCGCTCGACCGGCCGCCCGGTGGCGCACGCCGCCCGCGACCTCGGCATCCACAAGGAGGCCCCATCATCCTGGGTCGCCAGGCCGAAGCCGACGCCGGTGAGCGCGTCGATCGCCTGACCAGCTCCGATCTGGAGGGAGCTGAAGCAACTCCGCGAGGGAAACGCGGAGTTGCGGCGGGCGAACGAGACTCCTGGCCACAGGCGACGTCCAGCCGCACCACGGTCGTCATCCGGCGCCGGACGGCGGAGGAGCGACGATGACACCGCTGCCGACGCGGCCACCCACGGGAGGCCGTCCGAGTGATACTGCGGGAGCTGAGGAGACGGCGGCGCCGAGCGGTCGCGGTCGGCGATGGGCCTGCCTACGGTTGAACGCAGGACACGCCGATGTGTCCGGCTCCGGGTTGCGTCACGCGCCGAAGGTGCGGTCGTCCAGCAGGGGCATCGAAGGTGGGCCGGGTGGATCCGGACGATGGGTCCGGATGGGCGGATGTTTCCGACCGCAGCCACCGAGTCGATACCGAGACGGACCGGATAGTCGGAGGTCTACGGGACATGGTCCACACCCAGCGCCGTTTCCAGGACCTGCTGGACGCGGTGATGGCGGTGGGCAGGGACCTGGAGCTGCCGGTCGTGCTCCGCCGGGTGATCACCACCGCGATGGGCCTGGTCGACGCCCGCTACGGCGCACTCGGTGTGCTGAGCGACGACGGTGAACGCCTGGAGGAGTTCATCCCCGTCGGGCTGAGTGAGCAGCAGGTCGAAGCCCTGGCCGGGGTCGCGCTCCCGCACGGGCGCGGACTCCTGGGACATCTCATCGAGCACCCCGAACCGCTGCGTGTCGCGGACATCGGCGCTCACCCGGACTCGGTCGGCTTCCCGCCGGGCCACCCGCCGATGCGGACACTGCTCGGGGTGGCACTCACCGGACGCGGGCGGGTCTACGGCAACCTCTACCTGTGCGAGCGGCGCGACGGGCGGCCCTTCGACGACCACGATGAGGACATCCTCGTGGCGCTCGCCGGCGCGGCCGGCCTCGCCATCGAGAACGCCCGGCTCTACCGGCAGGTCCGTGCCAGCGCGGAGTACTTCCAGCGCCTCCTCCTTCCCGGCCTGCCCGATGTGGCGCCCTTCTCCGTCGCTGCGATCTACCGGGCAGCCGCCACCCCGGACCACGTCGGCGGAGACTGGTACGACGCCCTGATGCTCCCCGACGGCGCCTGCGCCCTGGTCATCGGCGATGTCGCCGGACACGACCTGAAGTCCGCCGCCACCATGGCCCAGACCCGCAACATGCTGCGCGCCCTCCTCTACGACCGCCGCACCCCGCCCAGCGCCGTCCTGACAAAGCTCGACCGCATTCTCCAAGCGATCACCGATAGCCCGATCACCACCACCTGCCTCGCCCGCGTCGAACCCACCGAAAGAGGCTGGACACTCCACTGGAGCAACGCCGGACACCCGCCACCGCTCCTGATCGGCCCCGATGGCACCACCCTCTACCTCGACGCCGACCCCGGCCCGCCCCTCGGCGTCGACCCCAGCGTGCCCCGCCCCGACCACAAGCGCCCCCTGCCCGGCAACGCCACCCTCGTGCTCTTCACGGACGGCCTGGTCGAGCACCCCCACCGCCCCCTGGACGCTGGCCTCACCGCCCTTGCCCAGGTCGCCGCCGCCCACGCCGCTCTGCCCCTCGAAGACCTGTGCCGCACGCTGGCCGACGCCCACCTCGGCGACGGCCACGACGACATCGCCGTCCTCGCCCTGCGCACCCCGCCCGCCGGACGGGCGTCCTCCGTCCTGGCGCGGCTGGGGCGGCCGACCGCCCCGCCCTGTGCGGGGTGAAGAAAACCTCCCCGACTTGCGTCGAAAAATCTATTCCAGCCAGAGTAGACATTGCGGTGCGCCGTGGTTAGTGTTTCTCTCGTAGACGAGGTCAAGCGGTACCCGCCAGACATGAACTGGCGGGCAGCAGGACAGAAGTTCGCAGGTAGGAACGGTTGCAGGGTCCTGAAGCCAGGGATGGTCCATCAAGGCGACAGGGTCGGCGACCGAGCCAGGTGGCCCGCAGGCATCAGGGGCCGCCACCGAGTGGTACCGATTTCGGCAAGTGCATGACCAGCAGGTGAAGTTGAGTCAGGCAGTACCGGCAGTCGCAGTACGCGGTACCCCAGTGAAGGCGCCAGGCTGCCGGCGCGCGTACTGGGAGTCCGGCAGTGGGGTTCCAGGCCGAGTGGTTGAGCAGGACGGGCTACGGGGCTGGCTGCCGGAACCGGCGGACCGCAAGGACCGCCACAGCAGTACCGGCTAGTTGGCACTACCGCGCAGTTCGCAGTACCAGCGGTTCAGCAGGTCGCAGTATCCGGAAGTTGGAAGTACCCGCAGTTCGCAGTAAGCAGTAATTCGGTCAGGACAGAGGATGAACGGAGGGGACAGAGCGCCATCAGGATCGCCCGGCCCGTGAAGCATCACCCGGGCGGATTCCGAAGACCCCAAGGCAAGGACGGTGGTTTCCGGTCACGCATACGCGATCCCCGCACGCCCCCACCCCCGGGGCGAGGCGGACACAAGGAAGTCGGCTACAGGGCCGGCAGATGGTGTAGAACCCTTCGGGGCCCCGGGAGCCGCAACGGCCCCGGGGCCCCTCAGCGCGTCCCCCGACACAACAAGAAGAGGTGCAGTGACCACGGCAACCATCCGACCGCATACCCCCGACTCCCTCGACGACGACGACTACCCCGCCTACACCATGGGCCGCGCCGCCGAGATGACCGGCACGACCCCCGGATTCCTACGCTCCCTCGGCGAACAGGGCCTCATCACACCGTTGCGCTCGGAGGGCGGACACCGCCGCTACTCCCGCTCCCAGCTGCGGATCGCGATGCGCGCCCGTGACCTCGTCGACCAGGGCACCGCCATCGACGCGGCCTGCCGCATCGTCATCCTCGAAGACCAGCTCGAGGAAGCGCTGCGCATCAACGAGCAACTGCGCGCCTCCCAGCACGGCCAGGAACCTGCGGCCGACACCTGACCCGCCCACCAGGGCGACGAGACCGGCCCGCGGTGGGCGCCAACCGTGCACCGCCGGCCGCCCCAAAGACGAGTCCGCCGTTTCGGTGCACCGGACGACCGTTGCGCACCGTTCCGGCCGCCCGGCACCTGCCGCACCGCTCGCGGCCCCGCTGCACCGCCCGGCGTCGACCAGGTGCTGGGTGTGTGGGTTCCACTCCTGCGGAGCCGCTTCCAGGCAGCGGGATTCCGGGGTCACGTGAGGCCGCACCGACCTGCGCGTCCACTGCCCGGAGGGCCTCCTCCGGCGAGACGCGGGGCCGAAGGCAGCGGTGAGCGACACTGGGACCTGCGGCGACTGCGGCCGGGGCCCCTGGGGGTGGGCCCCACGGGGGCCCGCCCCATGGGGGGCGGGGGGGATCGTCAGATAAGCCCAAACGCACGGTGCCCCGCGGGTTTGGGGCGGGGGTGGAGGGCCACAAATCAAAG
>NZ_JBHXEG010000015.1:87298-109098 GCF_042724935.1 Kitasatospora sp. NPDC127060 | reverse complement strand
GTGGGGGCCTCCCCCCCCCCGCCGCCCGGGCCCGGGGGGCCCGCCCCCGGCCCGAGGGGGGGCCTACGGCGGGGTTGCCCAAACGTGGCCCCGGGGGCTCCGGCGGCGGGCCCCCGGGGGTTTCCCCCCCCGGGGCCCCGGCCACTTCGTGGACGGCGGGAATCGTCAGATACGCCCTACGGCAGGGTCCAGCGCTGGTTGGCGCCGGCGTTGCAGTCCCAGATCTCCAGGCGGGTGCCGTTGGCGGTGGCGAGGCCCGGGTCGTCCAGGCAGCGGCCGGACTGGGTGCTCTTCAGGGTGCCGTCGGACTGGGGCGTCCACTGCTGGTTGGGGCCGGCGTTGCAGTCCCACAGTTCGACCTGGGTGCCGTTGAGGGTGGCGGCGCCGGTCACGTCGAGGCACTTGCCGTCGTGGGTGAGGGTGCTGTTGGACCAGGTCCACACCTGGGAGCTGCCGCCGGTGCAGTCCCAGAGCTGGACGGCGGTGCCGTTGGCGGCGGAATCGCCGTTGTCGTCGACGCACTTGCCGGGCAGGGCGGAGGCGATCGGGCCGGTGTGGGTGGTCGGCGTGCCGGGGGTGAGGCCGAAGCGGTCGAACTGGTCGGTCTGGTAGCCCGTCACCCCGAGGCCGGCCTGTCCGTTGGTGAAGCTCGCGTCGGTGGCGCTGCCCACCGCGACGCCGTCGATGCCGGCGGTGAGGGTGGTGCCCTGCATGGACAGCGCGACGGTGTGCCAGCGGCCGGTGCCCGGCGCCGTGACGGTGCCGCTCGCGAGGGTGGTGAAGTGCCAGCTGGTGTCGCTCTTGTCGATGGACCAGGCGCCGGTGTCGCTGAACCGCAGGTGGTAGGCGTTGAGGCCGTTGTTGTTGCGGCCCTGCTGGTTGACCCGGCCGAGCAGCTCGACGCTGCCCGACTGCTCGAACAGGGTGTCGGCGGAGACGGTGTAGTTGGACCAGCTGCCGTCGCCCATGATCGTGTAGGGGGCGTTGTACGGCTCGTCGGTCCAGCGGATCGGCGTGGTCGGCGTCATCTGGCGCAGGCAACTGCCGGCGCGGCCGCCGCCGCACGGGACGGTCTGGAAGGCGCCGTTCATGTCGGCGAAGTACTTCGGCGACGTGGTGGTGGCCGGGGTCTCGAAGTCGTCCGCGTAGGGCAGGCTCATCGGGGCGGCGGCCGGCGGGGTGGCGGTGCCCTTGCCCTGGCCGGTGGTGGTGGTCACGGTGTAGGCGTGGCCGGGCTGGAGGGTGAGGGTGAAGGCGCCGCTGTGCGGGGTGACGTCCTGGCTGTGGACGAACCACTGGGACGGGTCGGTGGAGTTCAGGTCGGTGGACCAGACGTGCACGGCGCCGGTGGACAGGCCGCCGGTGACGGTGAAGCTCGCGGTCTGGGGCGCGGTGGCGTCCATGGTCTCGATGACGGTGCTGTAGTCGCGGTTGTTCGTCGACTTGAGCGTGACGTAGCTGCCGTTGGTGCGCGCGCCGCCCAGGTAGCCGCCGGCGGAGTCGATGTAGTGCCAGCCGGGCTGGGTGAACTGGGTGGTGTGCGCGGTGACCCAGGTGGTCTTGCCGATCGTGTAGTGGCCGGACCACGGCTGGTTGGCGATCGACATGCCGTCGCTGGAGAAGAACAGGTTGGGGTAGAGCGCGGCGATGACCGGCCAGTTGATGAAGGAGGTCATCCGGCCGTCGAGGTAGTCGCGGTTGATCCCGCGCGCGACCGCGCCGGCGCCGCCGTCGGCGTCCTCGGAGCCGTTCTCGCTGGCCCACAGCGGCTTGCCGAGCCCCTGGGCGGTGGGGGTGCTGGGGCAGCTGGTGAAGTTGCTCATGTACCCGCAGGGGTAGTGCACGCCGACGACGTCGACGGCGTTCTTGAACGCCGGGTCGGTGGCCATGGCGTCGGCCACGGCCCAGGAGTCGTCGGCGGCGACGACCTTGGTGGAGCCGTAACCGTGCGACACCAGCGCGGACTTGAGGTTCTCGTACCAGGTGGCGTTGAAGCCGCGTTCGTTCCAGCCGCCGAGGTAGGAGACGTTCAGGTGGTGCTGGGCGGCGCAGCCCATCCAGTCCATCAGGTAGCCGACGGTGTCCTGGGACCAGAAGTTGCCGCCGCTGCCGGTGTTGCCGATCCAGCCGGGGGCGCCCCAGCTCAGGCCGTAGAAGGTGATCTTCGGGTTGCGGGCCATGGCCTGCTCGGCGAGCCACCATTCGTAGCCCTGGTTGCAGTCGACGGTGCCCTTGGTGTGTTCGATGCTGGGCTCGGCGCCGTCGGTGGAGTTGGTGTCGCCGCCGATCTCCAGCTTGAGCACCTGCAGCGAGGCGCCGTAGCCGGGCTTGAACAGGTAGTCCAGGAGCTGGCTGCGCTGCGGCTCCGGATAGTCCACCAGCAGCCGGGAGTTGCCGCCGCCGCCGGAGATCGCGCCGACCCCGTCGAAGGCGAGGCCCGGGTGGGTGCCGTCGACGGTGATGGCGGTGGTCGGGGCGGGGGTGGCAGGGCCGGCGGCCTGGGCGGCGGGGGGCGCGGCCAGGCCGCCGAGGGCGCCCAGCAGCAGGGCTGCGGCGCCGAGGGCGGAGCGGAGTTTCGAGGGCAGGTGTGTGCGGCCCATGGAGGTCTCCGAGGGGTGGGGGACGGGTGGGTGGGACGGTCGTGCTACGCGACGGTCCAGCGCTGGTTGGCGCCGGTGCCGCAGGTCCATTGGATGGCCTGGGCGCCGTCGGTCGTGGAAGCGCCGGTCACGTCGAGGCACTTGGCGCTGTTGGCGGAGACGACGGTCCGGGTGGGCGGCGCGGCGAGCGGGGTGACGGTGGTGTTGGCGAAGTCGACGTGCTCGAAGCCGCCGACGCCCAGGCCGGGCTGACCGGTGTGGTGGGCGGCGTCGGTGACCGAGGCGACTTGGTTGTGGTCGATGGAGGCGGTGATGGTCTGGCCCTGCACGGCCAGGGTGAGGTGGTGCCAGGTGCCAGGTGCCGGGGTAGCTGCCGCCGGCGAGCACGGTGTCGGCCGGGGCGCCCGCGACGGCTGTCGCGACGCCCGGGGCGAGGGCCGCCGCGGCGGCGAGCCCTCTGCGTAACGGTCGGGGGGGATCTGCTCATGACTGCTCCTGTCTGGCGGCTCTGGCGGTGGGGGTCCGGCAGGACTCGGGTGCGAGGTCGGCGGAGCGGTGTCGTCGAGCGCGGTGGCGGGTACATGCCGGGACGCCGGGCAGGAGCGTAGACCCAACTTCCAACACTAATCAACAACTTGGTCCAGCAAGATTCAACGCCTTTGCTCCGCCGTCGTTCCTGTGCCCGTCCCGCCGCCACGACCCGCCGCACACGATCGGACGCCCCTGGCCGAAGCTCCGGGGGTCCGCAGCCGAGCGTGCCACCGGAACCGTCCCGCCACCTGCTATTGACGTCCTATCGGCGATACCTGACGCTATCGGGGCGCTTCCTTACCGGCCAGTAGGGGGGTCGGGGCGCTCGGGTCGATCGAGACATAACGAGACGGTGTCGAAACGGCCCGGATGGCAAACCTGAGCTTGACTCAGCTCTGAACTGGGCGTTTCCTGTTGGCTCATCGCGTTTGATTGCGATGTTTTCTGATCGGTTCTGTTGTTACTGGCCGATCTGTCCGACACCCTCAGGAGCCTTTCAGCATGCACCTCACCCTCCGTGGTCGCCTGGCCCCGCTCGCCGCGCTGAGCCTGGTCACCTCCGTCGGCCTGACGGCCTGTTCCACCGGACAGACCTCCTCCTCCGGGGCCGACGCGCCGGTGGCCACGGTGTCCGGCAAGGTCTCGATCACCTACCTGCAGAAGCAGGGCGACCAGCAGTACTTCGTGGACGAGGCGGCCGGGGCCAAGGCCAAGGCCGCCGAACTGGGCGCCGACCTGAAGGTGGTCAACCTCGGCAGCGACGCCAACAAGACGGTCGGCGAGGTGCAGGCCGCGATCGCCCAGAAGAGCAACGGCCTGATCATCGTGGTGCCGGATCCGGCGGTCGGCCCGCAGGTGGTCCAGACCGCCCGGGACGCCAAGGCCGCGCTGCTCACCTCCGACGACCAGGTCTGCGCGAGCGGCCCCGACCCGGCCAACTGCGCGGCCGGCGACCTGGTGCCCCGGATCGGCTTCTCCGGCCAGCAGATGGGCCAGCAGGTCGGCCAGCGCGCCGCCGAGGAGTTCAAGAAGGCCGGCTGGAACGCCGCCGACACCCGGATCATCTCCGCCTGGAAGCAGGACGTCACCGTCTGCGGCGACCGGGTCAAGGCCGCCAAGGCCGCCTTCGACCAGAGCGTGCCGGGCGTGCAGACCATCGACGTCGCCACCGACAACACCCCGACCGGCGCGCAGGACAAGGTGGCCGCCACCATCACCGCCAACCCGGGCGTCAAGCACTGGGTGACCTGGGGCTGCAACGACGAGAACGTCCAGGGCTCCGTCACCGCCCTCCAGAACGCCGGGATCAGCCCGGACGACATCGACGGCGTCGGCCTGGGCGCCTACCTGGCCTGCAAGGACTGGGCCGCCGGCAAGCCCTCCGGCATGAAGGCCGCGCTGTTCATCAACGGCAAGGACGTCGGCGCCCTGTCGGTGCAGACCATGTACGACAAGCTCAAGAACGGCAAGGACTTCCCCAAGGAGGCCTTCGCCCCGACCAAGATGGTCGACGCCGCCACCTGGCAGTCCGCGGGAGTGTCCTGCAGCTGACACCGCGTTCGACGGTGCGCCCGACGCCAGTTCGGGCCGGCCGTGCGGCGGGGCCACCGGGTTCCGCCGCACGGCCGCCGCACCCGTCGTCGTCGCCGTCGCCGTCGCCGTCGCGTAGCCGTAGCCGTAGCCGTAGCTGCCGCTTCCGCGGCCCGTCCGCACCTCCGCCCGTACCGCACTGCCAACGAGGCCCCGATGACCCCACCCGAACCCTCGCCCTTCCCGCCACCGGGCGGCTCCGCCGGCCTGAGCGCCGAAGCGGTGTCCAAACGCTTCGGCGCCGTCCAGGCGCTGACGGACGTCACGCTCTTCTTCCCGCCCGGCCAGGTCACCGCGCTGATGGGCGAGAACGGCGCCGGCAAGTCCACCCTGCTGCGCATCCTCACCGGCGACCACCGGCCCACCGAGGGGCGCGTCCTGCTGGACGGCCGGCCGCTGGACCTGCACTCCCCGCAGGACGCCCGCCGCGCGGGGATCCGGATCATCCCGCAGGAACCCGAGATCATCCCGCACGTCCCGGTCGCCGAGAACGTGTACGCCGGCTCGCTGCCGCGCACCGCCCTGCGCCGCCTGGACCGCGCCGAACTGCGCCGCCGGATCACCGCCGACCTGGCCCGCCTCGGCTTCGACAAGGTCCTCGACCCGGACCTCCTCGGCTCCGAACTAACGGCTGCCCAACGCCAGTTGGTCGAGATCATGCGGGCCCTGACCGGCGCTGTCGCGCCGCGCGCGATCGCCTTCGACGAGCCGACCTCCTCGCTCTCCGAGCACGAGGTCGAGGCCCTGTTCGCGCTGATCGGACGGCTGCGCGACGAGGGCATCGCGGTCATCTACGTCTCCCACCGGATGAAGGAGATCTTCCAGCTCGCCGACCGCATCGCCGTGCTGCGCGACGGCCGGGTCGCCGGGGTGGTCCAGGCCGCCGCCACCGACGAGAGCGAACTCGTCCGGCTGATGGTCGGCCGCGACCTGTCCTCGCTGTTCGTCCGCCAGCAGGTCGCCACCGACCGCGTCGTCCTGGACGTCGCCGACGTCACCACCGACGACGTACGGAACGTCAGCCTCCAGGTCCGGGCCGGCGAGGTCGTCGCCCTGGCCGGTCTGATCGGCGCCGGACGCTCCGAACTCGCCCTCGCCCTGGCCGGCGACGCCCCGATCCACTCCGGCACGGTGGCCCTCAACGGCGAGGTGCTGCGCCTGCGCAGCCCGCGCGACGCCATCGCCGCCGGCATCGGACTGGCGCCCGAGGAGCGCAAGGCCCAGGCGCTGTTCCTGCAGCGCACGATCCGCGACAACACCTCGCTGGTCAGCCTGGGCCGCCTCAGCCGGTGGCGGTTCGTCAAGCACCGCCAGGAGAAGGCCCTCGCCCAGGAGTACGCCGACCGGCTGCGGGTCCGCGCCCCCTCCATCGAGGCGGAGGTGCGCACCCTGTCCGGCGGCAACCAGCAGAAGGTCGTCCTGGCCCGCTGGCTCGCCCGCCGGCCCGAGCTGCTGATCCTCGACGAACCCACCCGCGGCGTCGACATCGGCGCCAAGGCCGAGATCTACCAGATCATCGCCGACCTCGCCCGCGAGGGCACCGCCGTCCTGGTCATCTCCTCGGAACTGCCCGAAGTGCTCGGCCTCGCCGACCGGATCGTGGTGATGCAGAACGGCCGCACCACCGGCGAGCTCACCCGTGAACAGGCGACGGAGGAGGCCGTCCTGGCCCTCGCCATGGCCGACGACCTCTCCACGGCCGACGACCTCGGCTCCGCCGACCGGCTCGACACCGCCGACCACCTCGCCACGGCCGACCACCGTGCCGCCGCCACCACCCCCGCCCAGACCGGAGAGACCCGATGACCACCGCCACCCCCCCGACCGCCCCGGCGCCGGACGCCGGAGCCCTGCCCTCGCGGTCCGGCGGCCCGCGTGCCGTGCTCGCCGCGATCGGCGGTCAGAACCTCAGCCTGATCGGCGCCCTGATCGCCGTCGTCGCCCTGTTCGGCACGCTCAACCCCAACTTCGTCGGCTGGGACAACATCCAGGTCATCGCCGAGGCCGCCACCATCTCCGGCCTGCTGGCCGTCGTCCAGACCGTCGTGATCATCTGCGGCGGCCTCGACATCTCGGTCGGCTCCCAGGCCGGCCTGGCCTCCGTCACCAGCGCCATGGTCTTCACCTCCACCGGCGCCAACCCGTACCTCGGCATCGGCGCCTCGCTCGCCATCGGCGCGGGCATCGGCCTGTTCAACGGCGTCGTCATCATCTACGGCCGGGTCAACCCGACCATCGCCACCCTCGCCGGACTGGCCGCCTACAAGGGCGTCGCCCAGCTCGTCTCGGACGGCCGCGCCCAGGGCTACGTGCTCAACGACCCGGTCTTCGTCTTCCTCAGCCGGGGCAAGATCGCCGGCCTGCCCACCATGGTCTGGCTGCTGATCCTCACCGCAGTCGCCGTGCACGCCCTGCTGACGTACACCGACATCGGCCGCAACATCTACGCCATCGGCGGCAACGACACCGCCGCCCGGTTGGCCGGCATCAACCTCAACAAGTACCTGATCGCCGCCTACGCCCTCTCCGGCACCGTCGCAGCCCTGGCCGGCGTGCTGCTCACCGCCCGCACCGGCAGCGGCCAGCCCGTCTCCGGCAGCGAGGGCCTGGAGCTCCAGTCGATCACCGCGGCCGCGCTCGGCGGCTGCGCCCTCAAGGGCGGCAAGGGCAGCATCGGCGGCACCCTGCTGGCGGTGGCGCTGCTCGGCGCGCTGCAGAACGGCCTCACCGTCCAGGGCATCAACGCCTTCTGGCAGAACGTCGCCCAGGGAGCCCTGCTGGTGGCCGCGGTGGTCATCCAGCAGCGCCGCAACCGGGAACGCGCGGTCGGCCTGCCGGCCTGACGCCGACCCGCACCCTCCTGCGCCCCCGCACCCTCGTGCTCCCGCGGGACCGGACGGACTCTCCGTCGCCGCGGTCCCGCGGGCCGGGGACCGGGAGCGCACCCGGCCCCCACACGGGTGCGCTCCCGCGCCTCCACCTCCCCGGCGGTCCTGTGGCCCGGCGGTCCTGCGATCCTGTGGTCCCAGGGGTTCGGGCCCGGGGCCCGTCCGGGGCAGGGATAATGGATCACGCAGGCTCCGGCCGCGTCGCCGGTCGCCGACGGGGACGCCCCGGCCGTACGCGCTCGTTCGATCGAAAGGTCCTCCGTGGCTGACCAGACGTTGCTCGCCGCCCAGCGCCAGGCGCTGATCCTGGAGGCGATCCGCCGGACCGGCGCGATCCGGGTCGCCGAACTGGTCGAGCAGTTCGGCGTGTCCGACATGACCATCCGCCGGGACCTCGACGCGCTGGTGCGCCAGGGCACCGTGGAGAAGGTCCACGGCGGCGCGGTGGCGACCGGGACGGCCAGCACCTTCGAGCCCGGCTTCGACGCCAAGTCCGCCCTGGAGGAGGGCACCAAGGCCGCGCTCGCGGACGCCGCGGTCCAACTCGTGGAGCCGGGCAGCGTGGTGGCCCTGTCGGCCGGCACCACGACCTACGCGGTCGCCTCCCGGCTGCTGGAGGTCCCGGAGCTGACGGTGGTGACCAACTCGCTGCGGATCGCCGACCTGCTGTGGGCGGCGGGGAGCGAAGGGCGGGAGAGCGTCCCGACCCTGCTGCTGACCGGCGGGTCGCCGACCCGCTCGGCGGCCCTGGTGGGGGCGCTGGCCGACCAGACCATCCGTTCGCTGCACGTGGACCTGCTGATCCTGGGCGTGCACGGGGCGAGCGAGCAGGCCGGTCTCACCACGCCGAACCTGGCCGAGGCGCAGACCAATCGGGCCCTGATCGCCTCCGCCCGCCGCACCGTCGTGGTCGCCGACCACACCAAATGGGGCGTCGTCGGCCTGAGCAGCTTCGCGACCCTGGCGGAGGTCGACTGCTTCATCACCGACGACGCCCTGCCCGCGGCGGCCCGCGGGGTGCTCGCCGAGGCGGTCGGCGAGCTCCTGGTCGTCCCGGCCGCCGGCTGAGCCCTTCGCTCCCGGCGGCGCCCGGGGCGGTTGGCCCGCCTCCTCGTGGTCAGCCCACCGTCCGGCAGCACACCGTCCGGTCAGCCCACCTTGCGGGCGCCGGCCGAGGGAACGGCGGTGAAGCTGACCGGCTCGGCGAAGCCCGCGGTACGGAAGGCCGCCGTCACCGACGCCGAGACCTCCGCCACCCGTGCGGCCCCGACCAGGGCGATGACGGACCCGCCGAACCCGCCGCCGGTCATCCGGGCGCCCAGCGCCCCGGCGGCGACGGCGGCCTCGACCGCGAGGTCCGTCTCGGCGCAGGAGACCCGGAAGTCGTCGCGCAGCGAGGCGTGTCCGGCCGTCAGGATCGGGCCGAGCGCGGCGAGGTCGCCGCGGTCCAGGTGGTCGACGGTCTCCAGCACGCGCCCGTTCTCCGTCACCACGTGCCGTACCAGCGGCCGGAGTTCACCGGGCAGCCGGTCCAGGGCCGGGCCCAGGTCGGCGGCCGCGAGGTCGCGCAGCGCGGGCAGGCCGAGCAGCTCGGCGGCGCGCTCGCAGCCGGTCCGCAGGGCGGCGTAGGCACCGTCGCCGAGGTCGTGCTTGACCCGGGTGTCGATCACCAGCAGCCGTAGGTCCGCCGCCGCCAGGTCGAACGGGACGTGCCGCTGCTCCAGCGTCCGGGTGTCCAGGAACAGCGCTGTGCCGTCCGTGCAGCAGGAGGAGGCCATCTGGTCCATCACGCCGCAGGGCACGCCGACGAAGGCGTTCTCGGCCCGCTGGGCGAGCACGGCGAGCTCCGGCGCGCTCAGGCCGAGGCCGTACAGGTCGTTCAGGGCGGCGGCGGTCGCGCACTCCAGGGCGGCGGAGGAGGAGAGGCCGGCTCCGCTCGGCACGTCGCTGGCGAAGAACAGGTCGGCCCCGCCGACCGTGTGCCCGGCCTCGGAGAGTGCCCAGAACACGCCGGCCGGGTAGCCGGCCCAGCTGGTGACCACGCCGGGCGCCAGGCCGTCGAGCGCGAGGTCGGTGATGGTGCCCCCGCCCTGGGCGCTGAACAGGCGCAGCCGGCCGTCCTCACGGCGGCGGGCGGTGACCCGGGTGGTGTGGGGGAGGGCGATGGGAAGGACGAAGCCGTGGTTGTAGTCGGTGTGTTCACCGATCAGGTTCACCCGGCCGGGGGCGGCCCAGGTGCCGCTCGGGCGTACACCGTGGACGGCCTCGAACTCGGTGGCCTCGTCGATCATCTGCAACTCCATGCCTGGGGTGCGCGGTGGTTCCCGCCGTCGGCCTGCACCGGCACGCGGGTAGCGAATTCCGACATAATCAAACATGACTGCCCCCAGGGTCAATATCTGCTGGTGTCCGTGTTCATTTGCGTCGAGCAGACGGCCGGAAGCGGTATCACCAGCAGAGATGCTTGTTGACAAGCGATCGTCTCTGTTTGAATCTGTTGAAGCTCGAATCTGCCGGGCCGACGTCCCACGCGCTAAAGGAGTACAGCGGTGCACAGAACCGCCACCAAGCTGGCCGACGGCCGCGAACTGGTCTACTTCGACCAGGGGCCGGGTGCGCTCCGCGAGGTCCCGGACGAGCGGCCGCTCGAACCCACCGCGAGCCTCTCCGAGACCCGGCTCGACCCGGTGCTCGGCGAGTGGGTGACGGTGGCCGCGCACCGCCAGCAGCGCACCTACCACCCGCCGGCCGGCGAGTGCCCGCTGTGCCCCTCGCGCGACGGACGGCTCAGCGAGATCCCCGCGCCGGACTACGAGGTCGCGGTGTTCGAGAACCGCTTCCCCTCGCTCGCCACCGGCTCCGCCGACCACGTCGCGGCCCGGGACGAACCCCTGCACACCCTCCGGCCCGGCAACGGCCGCTGCGAGGTGGTCTGCTTCACCTCCGACCACGACGCCTCCTTCGCAGACCTCGACGAACCGCGGGCCCGCCTCGTCCTGGACGCCTGGACCGACCGCACGGCCGAGCTGTCCGCCCTGCCCGGCGTACAGCAGGTGTACTGCTTCGAGAACCGCGGCGAGGAGATCGGGGTCACCCTCGCCCACCCGCACGGGCAGATCTACGCCTTCCCGTTCATCCCCTCCCGCACCGCCCGGATGATCACCCGGGCCGAGGCGCACCGGGCCCGCACCGGCCGCAACCTCTTCGAGGACCTGCTCGCCACCGAACGGAACACCCCCGAGCGGCTGGTCCTCCAGGGCGAACACTGGACCGCCTTCGTCCCGTTCGCCGCCCGCTGGCCGTACGAGGTCCACCTCTACCCCCACCGCCGGGTCCCCGACCTGACCGCGCTCGACGAGGCCGAGCGCGCCGAGTTCCCCGGCCTCTACCTCGACCTGCTGCGCCGCTTCGACGCCCTGTTCCCCGCCGGGCCCGGCGGGGCGCCCAACCGCACCCCGTACATCGCGGCCTGGCACCAGGCACCGAAGGACAGTGGCGCCGAACTCGCCCTCCACCTGGAGCTGTTCACCATCCGGCGGGCGCCCGGCAAGCTCAAGTACCTGGCGGGCGTGGAGTCCGGGCTCGACGCCTTCGTCACCGACGTCAGTCCGGAGGCCGCCGCCGAGCGGCTGCGCGCCGCCGGGCCGGCCTGACGCCGGGCCCGGACACGACGGTGGGCCCGGACACGACGGTGGCCTCCCGCCCCGGCAGGGGGTGGGAGGCCACCGTACGAGGGGGAGACCCCGTTGCCCGGCGCCGCGTCGGGTCAGACGGACGGCGTGGCGGTGCGCTTGGCGGAGGGCTTGGCAGAGGGCTCGGCGGTGACCAGGGCGGTGATCTCCTTGGCGAGGTCGGGGCCGAGTTCGCCCCAGCCGGCCTTGTAGCCGTAGACGCCGGCCAGGGTGCGGGCCTCGTAGTCGCCGTTCATGATCTCGATGTCGTCGGCCGTGATGAGCGACGGGTGGGCGACGCCGACGGCCGAGGAGACCTTGAGCAGTTCCTTGCGCAGGGTGCGCAGGTAGACCGCGGCGCGGGTGGACTTGGACGCCGGGTCCAGGCCGCGGGCCAGCCACTGGTTCTGGGTGGCGATGCCGGTCGGGCACTTGTCGGTGTGGCACTTCTGGGCCTGGATGCAGCCGATGGACAGCATGGCCTCGCGGGCCACGTTGATCATGTCGGCGCCGAGCGCGAAGGCGACCGCGGCGTTCTCGGGCAGGCCCAGCTTGCCGGAGCCGATGAAGGTCAGGTCGTCGGTCAGGCCCAGTTCGGCGAAGGTGCCGTAGACCCGGGAGAAGCCCATCCGGAACGGCAGGGACACCGAGTCGGCGAACATCCGCGGGGCGGCGCCGGTGCCGCCCTCGCCGCCGTCGACGGTCACGAAGTCGACGCCGCGGTCGCCGCGCTCCATCAGCGCGGCCAGCTCCTGCCAGAAGCCCATGTCGCCGACCGCGCTCTTGACGCCGACCGGCAGGCCGGTCTCGGCGGCGATCAGTTCGACGAAGTCCAGCATCGAGTCGACGTCGCCGAACGCCGTGTGCCGGGACGGTGAGGCGCAGTCCTGGCCGACCGGGATGCCGCGGATCGCGGCGATCTCCGGGGTGACCTTCGCGCCCGGCAGCATGCCGCCCAACCCGGGCTTGGCGCCCTGGGAGAGCTTGATCTCTATCGCCTTGACGGGCGCGCCGGCGACCACGTCCTTGAGCTTGGCGAGGTTGAAGCTGCCGTCCTCGTTGCGGCAGCCGAAGTAGGCGGTGCCGAGCTGGAGCACGAGGTCACCGCCCTGGCGGTGGTACGGGGAGAGGCCGCCCTCACCGGTGTTGTGCATCGCGCCGGCCTCCGCCGCGCCCTTGTTGAGCGCCGTGATCGCGGCGCCGGAGAGCGAGCCGAAGCTCATCGCCGAGATGTTCACCACGCTCGCCGGGCGGAACGCCTTGGCCCGGCCGCGCGGCCCGCCCAGCACCTTGGCCGAGGGCAGCGGGGACTGCGGGTCGTGGAGGTCGGGCAGCGCGTCGGCGAAGGTGCGCTGCTTGACGTAGGCGTGCCCCTGGACGTGCTCGACGTCGACCTCGGTGCCGAACCCGAAGTAGTTGTTCTGCTCCTTCGCCGACGCGTAGATCCAGCTGCGCTGGTCGCGGCTGAAGGGACGCTCCTCCTCGTTGGAGGTCACGATGTACTGCCGCAGCTCGGGCCCGATCGTCTCCAACAGGTACCGGGCGTGGCCGAGCACCGGGAAGTTCCGGAGCAGCGCGTGCTTCTTCTGGATGAGGTCGCGGGCAGCCAGAAGCGCCACCGCAGTCGCGGCGGCCGCGCCGATCTTCCGGGCTTGCATGGAGATTCCTCCTCGGTGCACGACTCCATCGCCGTCGGTGGAGCCGTCGCGTCGTGCGTCGGGTGGTGCAGGACGTGGAACGGTGGCGGGCGCCCGGCCGGTCCGGCTTCGGCGTCCGTCGAAGAATGCGGACCGATCGTAAGAGGCCTCCCCGACCGGCCCGCGCCCAGGGGGCGGTTCAGGACAGGGGCCGGTGGCCGCGGTGCTACTCCGCCGCCGTCCGCACCGCCAGCGCGGCCTCTCGGACGTCCGCTCGCGGGTGCCGTCGGAGCGCACGGAGGGCGGCTCGCCACTGTGGCTGCCATCCGGTGCGCGGGCCGAGGGCGTGGGTGAGGCCGACCGCGAACAGGCCGTGCGGGCAGCCGCCGTGGGCGGCGAGCCGGTCGACGGCGTGCCGCAGGACTGCGGGGTCGCCGGGGCGGCGGGCGGCGTTGAGCCGGGCGTGCAGGGCCTCGGCCGTGCGGGCGGCCAGGATCGGGCGGTCGGCGTGCAGGGCGGCCAGTCCGTCGAGCTCGGCGAGCAGGCGGTCACGCGGTGCGTCGAGGTCCAGGGTGGCGGTCCGGAGTTGGATGGCGTGGGAGACGAAATCGGGTGCCGGGGCTAGGAGTTCGGCCGCCTCCCGGGCCGCCGCCACGGCGGCCGCGGTAGGGCGGTCACCCGTGCCGGCCCGGAGCCGGGCCACCAGGAAGTCGATCCGCTGCCGGGCCGGCCGGTCGCGGTCGGCCGTCGCGTCCGGCCCGTCCCCCTCGGTGCCGCCGACCCCGGCCTCGATCGCCAGCAGCCGGGCGAGGGCCTCGGTGAGCCGTCGGCCGGTACCGCCGGTGGCCATGGCCACGAGGCCGCTCGCGGAGGACCGCCAGGAGGCGCGGTCGGCGAGGTCGACGGTGCGCGCCAGCAGGAGGTCCTCCGCCGCGGGGTACCAGGGTGCCCAGGCGGCCAGCAGGTCGAGCGCGGTCCGGGCGGTCTCCGGGTCGTCACCGCTCGCCACCCGGCTCACCAGGGCGGCGTAGCGGGGGCGGTCGGCGGCGGGCAGGTCCAGCGGCCGGGTGCGCAGTACCGCGGACCGGGCCACGGGCGGGCCCGCCGCGGCACCGTCGAGCATCCGCCAGGCCGCGGGCGCGGGGAGCAGGCCGACGGCCGCGGCCACGGCGGCCGCCCGCACGTCGCGGTGTTGCCCGGGCAGGTCGTGCACCTCGGTGAGGAGCGCGAGGGCGGTCTCCACCGGCAGCAGGCGGGCGGCCAGCCGGACCAGTTCCTTGCGACTGGTGACCTTCACCCCGCTCCCGGTGGTCGCCCCGCTCCCGGCGGTCGACTCCCGGCTGGGCGCCGCCGTCCCGGCGGGGCCGTCCGGACCGGGCAGCAGGGCCGCCCGCAGCACGGGTGCCAGCCGAGAGGGCGCGACGAACCCGGCTGCCCGCCCGGCCGCGTACAGTGCCACCCGCGCCCGGTCGTTGCCGGCCTGCGCCAGCAGCAACGGCAGCGCCTCGGCGGGCCGGTCCGTCCAGACCAGGGCTCCGAGCGCGGCCTCGGCGAGCACGGTGTCCGGGGCGGCGGCGTAGTCGCGGGCGGCGGCGAAGCCGAGCTCGGGGACCGCCACCATGGCGCGCAGGTGCCCGGTGCGTACGTGGGTGGGCAGCGAGGCGTCGTCCGTCGCCCTGGCCAGCAGGCGGGCCGCGGCCGCGCGCTGCCTGGGCACCCAGCACTCGATCCCGTCGACCGGCGGCAGCCAGTGCGATCCGGCGGCCAGGAAGCGCCCGTACGGCGGGGTGTCGGCGAGCACGGTGTCCAGCAGGTCGGTTCGCCGGCGGGCCAGTACGGCCAGCACGGGCCCCAGGACGGCGGCCGACGGCTCCAGTTCCAGTACCCGTGCCACCCGCTCGCCCCGGTGCGCGGGGTCGGCGAGCCAGTAGCCGACGGCCCGGCTGACGGTCGCGTTGTCGCCGAACCGGATCGCCTCCCAGAGGAGTTCCTGCAGTTCGGGCAGGTGGTGGGCCCGACGGCCCAGCGCCCCGGCCAGCGTGAAGGTCAGCGTGTGGTCGACCTTGTCCGCGCCGGCCGCCAGCCACGGCCGCAGCGCCTCGAAGACCTGGACCTCCTGGCCGTGCCGCAGCACGGTGTCCAGCCGGCCCAGCGGCACACTGCCGAGCGCCCCGGAGAGCTGCCGCAGGGTGTCCAGGGCCCAGCCCAGCAGCGGCTGTTCGCCGCTCACCGCGTGCTCGCGCAGTACGGCGAGGGCCAGCCGGGAGAGGGCCTGGCGGGTGGGCCAGGAGGTGTCCCGGGCCTCGACGGCATCGGTGACGATCCGGCCGAGGGCGTCGGCCGCCGCGCCGGTGAAGAGCGCGGGCGGGACGGCGGCCAGCGCGACCAGGGCGGGGGAGCGGACCGGATCCTGCTCGTTGCGCAGCCGCAACAGCTCGTCGAGCAGTTCGCCGACCGCAGCCGCCTCGCCCGAGCGGGCGGCGTTGCGCACCAGCAGCGGGTAGGCCAGCGCCCGGTCCTCCGCGGCGGGCCTGCGGGTCGCGGCGAGCAGCAGCGGCCGGGCCTCGGCCACCGGCAGATGGGCGGCGTGGGCCAGCACCACGGACCACGCGGCGCCGCGCTCGGTGGCCTGCGCGGCCATCCGCCGGGCCTCGGCCTGTGCCCGTCGCCGGGGCAGCGCGTCGAGCACGGCCTCGGACAGGTCGCTGTGGCCCAGCTCCCGGCCGGCGGTGGCGTGGTCGTAGAACGCCTCGCGCCGGGACGGTGGCAGGGCGCGCAGCAGCTGGGCGAGCCACCGCGGGGCGGTGCTCCACGCCCGGCCCAGGTCCGCCAGCTCGGGCGGGTCGAGCCGGGCGGCCCGGGTCAGCGCGCTGCGGGAGATCGACGCGGTGGCGGCCCGTTCGGGCAGGGTGATCAGCCGGATGGTCCGGCCGGGCGCGGCGGTCAGCAACCGGCCCAGGCACTCCAGCACCGGCTGCGGCAACCGGGTGGGGCAGTGCTGTTCCAGCAGCTCCAGCACCCGCTCCGGCCGCTTCCCGGCCACAGCGGTCAGGGCGTCACCGTTGCGGTACCACCAGGTGTCGCGGGCCGGCTCGGGCAACTCGGCGAGCTGGCGGGCCACTTCGTCCAGCAGCAGGTCGGGGTGGCGGCGGGCCAGGTTGTGCCAGTTCGCGAAGGCCAGGAAGAGTTCGGGTAGGAGCCTGGCCACGGTCTCGGGCCCGCAGCCCGGCAGCAGGCGGGCGGCCGCCGCGTCCCCCCATGACTGCCGGAAGGAGCCCAGCAGCCGCTCCGCCAGCGCGGTGCGCCCGCGGGCCACGATCAAGGCGGTGAGCCGGTGGCGCAGGACGGCGGGTGCGTCGGCCAGCGCCGCGGCCAACGCCTCGTCCGCGACCGGCAGGTGGAGCGCGGCCTTCAGCGCCTGGCGGCTGACCGTCGGGTCGGGATCGGTGAGCCGTGCGGCGATGAACGCGGCGTCGCGGGCGACCGTCGCGGCGACCCCGGCCAGCCCTCGGCCGTAGGACCCGCGCGTGTCCAGCTCCGTCAGCAGCGGGCCGAGGCGCTCCGGCCCGTCGCCGTGGCACAGCTCCTTGGTCCAGGCGGCGAGCCGCCGCATCCGGGCCGGGTGGGCGAGCGGATCGAGCTCGGCGAGGAGGAGGTCGACGGCTTCGGCGGGACTCTGCGGTGCGTTGGACATGCGCGCCATTCAACAGGGCCACCGGCTCCGCCGTCGTACGGTTTTCGGGCGGCCGGGAGGGGCGGGAGGGGCGGCGGGCCGGTGTGCGCTCGTCCGGCCGCGGGGCCGGGGCCGGGGGTCACGGGTGCGGTGACGGGTGCCCTGTGAGGTGGGCCTGGACCACGGGCAGCGCGACGCCCTCCAGCGCGCCCGGGCCGCTGATCGCCGGGTGGACGTTGACCTCGAAGACGCATCCGCCGTCCTCGACCGCGAGGTCGACGCCGCCGAAGGACAGTCCCAGCGCACGGGTCGCCGCGATGGCCAGGTCGGCGAGCCGGCGCGGCAGTTCCCCGGGCGGCAGCACGGTGGAGCGTGCGCCGCGTGCCTCGTTGCACGGCTCGTCGAGCGCGGGTTGCACGTGCTCGCACACCCGCAGGACGCGCTCGCCCAGCACGACGACGCGCAGCTGATGCCGACGGCCCCGGGCATCGAAGTTGCGGGCGTCCCGGGAGAGTTGCCACTTCTGGCCGGTGGCGGCGTAGCGGTCGCGGGCGGCGAGGAGCTGGGCGGTGGTGGTGGCGTGGAACACGTCGTTGCCGCCCAGTCCGGTGGCGGGCCGGGTCCACACGTCTCCGCCCAGGCGGTCGAACGCGGCGAGCGCGGAGTCCTGGTCCGGCGCGTGCAGGGTGGTGGTCGGGGCGTGCGGGACGCCGTGGCGGGCGAAGCGTTCGACGGTGCGGCTCTTGTCGGTGGCGTTGCGCCAGGCGGCACTGTCGGCGGCGCCCAGGCGGGCGGTGCCGCTGCGGGCGAGGACACGTTGGAAGTCCTCGAAGCGGTGGCGGTCGGCCGGGGGTATCTCGTAGACGATCACGGTGTCGGGCGTGAGACTCAGGCCGTCCTCGGGGAGGTGCAAGGTGAGGCGGCCGTGGCGGACCTCGGCGCGGCCGGCGCCGCCGGACATGAACTGGCGCGCGTCGAGGGGTATCGCGGAGGTGCCGGTGAGCTGTTTGACGGCGGCTTCGAGGACGGGGCTGCTGCCCTCGTCGGAGCCGTGGTCGGTGAGGACCACGATGCGGCGCTCGCTGTCGGTACCGCGGGGGTGGGGAGTCGTGGGCACGGCGGTCGCTCCTGGGTGCTCGGCTGGCGGGCGATGGCGGCGGCGGCCGTCTCGGCGGTGCGGGTCGTCCTGACGGTGCGGGTCGTCCTGACGGTGCGGGGTCCAGGCCGGTGTCGTCCAGGGCCGATTCGCCGCGCGACCCAGTGCCCTTCCCTCCAACGCCTCGACCGACTCCGGTCGATCCCTACCCGCGCGGACACCGGCGACACGGTGGGGACCAGCCATCCCACGACAAGATGGCTGGCCGGTCACCAAGTTGACGTCGAACCAGGGAAGCCGTGAGCGGCGGAGCCTGAGTCTCCACCAAGGGGAGGCACGAGGGTGAGGGGCATGCACGGCGACATGCTGCCCTGGAGGTGCGGATCCGCACCCTGCGACTGTGGCGTGCGGTGCTGCGAGCGGTAGTCAAGCGGGGCTCCACCCCTGAGGAGACGGACCTGATGCACACCCTCGCCAAGCTCTCCGACGATGAACGCCGACGTGTCATCAGCGACTTCGTGGACGACGCCTTCGGTGGCCTGGACGCCAACCCCCAATCGGTGGCCATGGTGCGTCGTGGCGTTCCGCGGTGAGCCGAGTCGGAGATCCGCAGGCCGGGGCCGGCGGACCTCCGACTCAGGTCACTGGAAGAACACCCCGCACCGCAGCAGCACATTGGCGTACGGCCGCGCCTCCCCCGTGCGGACCACCAGCCGGGCTCCCCCCGAGAGTTCCTTCAGCCGCTCGTGCGGGACCAGCTCCAGGCCCGGGAAGTGGCCGTCCAGCAGGGCCCGGTTGGGACCGCACAGCTCCTCCGCGGCCGTGGCGCCCTCGACCACCAGCTCGGCCAGCAGTCCGTCCAGCACCTCCGCGAACGATGGCACCCCGGCCCGGAACGCCAGGTCCACCAGACGCGGCCCGGCCGGGACGGGCATGCCGGCGTCGCACACCAGCACTCCGTCGCCGTGCCCCAACTCCGCTATGGCACCGGCCAGATGACGGTTGAGGATCCCTGCCTTCTTCACTGCGCTTCGACCTCCTCCGCCGTCGGGTACGACTCCTGGGCGCCCCGCCTCGTCACGGCGGCCGCGCCGACCCGGGCCGCGTACCCGGCCGCCTCGGTCGGTGAGGCACCCGCGCCCAGCTTCCAGCCCAGCGCGGCGGTGAAGGCGTCGCCCGCGCCCGTGGTGTCCACCGCGTCCACCTTCACCGACGCCACCCGCGTCACCCCGGACGGGTCACGGACCAGTGCGCCCTCCGCGCCCAGCGTCACCACCACCGAGCGCGGCCCCTCGGCCAGCAGCAGCTCGGCCCAGTCCTCGGGCTCCTCGCTCACACAGGCGTCGCCGAGGATCACCCGGGCCTCGTGCTCGTTGACGATCAGCGGGTCGCAGGCCGCCAGCACCTCCGCGGGCAGCGGCTGCGGCGGTGACGGGTTCAGGACGAAGCGGCTGTCCGGGGACAGCTGCCGGACCACCGCCACGACCGTCTCCAGCGGGATCTCCAGCTGCGCCGACACCACCCGGGAGGCCCGGATCAGGCTGCCCGCCGCGCTGATGTCCGCCGGGGTGAGCCGGGCGTTGGCGCCCGGGGACACCACGATGCTGTTGTCCCCGTCGGGGTCGACGGTGATCAGCGCCACGCCCGTCGGCGCCCCGCCCACCAGCACGCCGGTCGTGTCGACGCCCGCCGAGCGCAGCGAGTCCAGCAGCAGCCGGCCGTGGTCGTCGTCGCCGACCCGCGCGAGCAGGGCCGTGTCCGCGCCGAGCCGGGCGGCGGCCACCGCCTGGTTGGCGCCCTTGCCGCCCGGGTGGACGGCGAGGTCTCCGCCGAGCACGGTCTCACCGGCGCCCGGCCGACGCTCGACGTCGATCACCAGGTCGGCGTTGGCCGATCCGACGACCAACAGGTCGTAGTCGTACATCAGTTGACTCCCTCGTTCCCCGTGATTGCGCTGAACCGCCCCAGGGCGGGCGGGTCGTCCACCCACGATGTGCACCGTGGGTGGACGACCCGCCCGCCCGAGCCGCCCGTCGTCAGCCGCTGAAACCGGCCACGTCGTCCTGCGTGACCACCTTCACCGGCACCTTCACCATCGATTCGACCTTCTTGCCCTGCAAGGCCTGCAGCGCGTTGTCCACGGCGATCCTGCCCAGCTGCGAGGGCTGCTGGGCGACCGACGCGTACAGCGTGCCGTCCTTCACCGCCGCCAGCCCGTCCGGGACGCCGTCGAAGCCGACGACCTGGACCGACGTGCCGGCCTTGGAACCGAGCGCCTTGATCGCGCCGAGCGCCATCTCGTCGTTGGCGGCGATGACGCCCTGGACGTCCGGGTGGGCCTGGAGCAGGTTGGACATCACGTCGAGGCCCTTGGTGCGGTCGAAGTCGGCGGGCTGCTCGGCCACCACCTCGATACCGGGGTAGGCCCGCAGGCCCTGGGCGAAGCCCGCCGCCCGCTCGCGGGCCGCCGAGGTGCCCGCCTGGCCCTGGAGGATGACGATCTTGCCGCTGCCACCGAGCTTCTCGGCGATCGACTTGGCGGCCAGCTCACCGCCGGCCACGTTGTCGGACGCCACCAAGGCGTTCACATCGGCCTTGTTGACGCCCCGGTCGACGGCGATGACCGGGATCTTCGCCTTGCCGGCGGCCTGGACCGCGTTGCTCGCCGCGTCCGAGTCCACCGGGTTGACGATGATCGCGCCGAGGCCCGAACCGGTGAAGTTCTGCAGCTGGTTGGCCTGCTGCGAGGCGTCGTTCTGGGCGTCGGTGACGGTCAGGTCCACGCCCAGCTTCTTCGCCTCCGCCTGGGCACCGGCCCGGATCTGCACGAAGAAGGGGTTGTTGAGGGTGGAGAGCGACAGTCCCATGCGCGGGGTCGTGGCGGACGAGGACCCGCCGTGCAGGAAGGAGGTCGCGCCGACCACCGCCACGGCCACGACGGCCGCGAGTGCGTACGTCACCGCCTGCTTGCCCTTGCCACCAGGAGCACCGCCCGGGGCCACCGGAGCCGCCCCGGCCTTGCGGCGCACGGCGTCCAGCAGCACCGCCAGCGCGATGACGACACCGATCACCACCTGCTGCCAGAACGCCGACACGGACAGCAGGTTGAGGCCGTTGCGGAGCACCGCGAGGATCAGCGCGCCGATCAGCGTGCCGGAGGCCTTGCCGGTGCCGCCCGCGAGCGAGGCGCCGCCGATGACGACCGCCGCGATCGCGTCCAGCTCGTAGCCGCTGGCGGCCTGCGGCTGCGCCGAGGACAGCCGGGAGGCCAGCACGATGCCCGCGACGGCCGCGAACAGGCCGGACAGGGCGTAGATGGCGAGCTTCTGCTTCGACACCCGCAGCCCCGACAGCCGGGCCGCCTCCTCGTTGCCGCCGATGGCGTACATCGAGCGGCCGATGTACGTCCGGTTCAGGACGAGGGCCGCGATCAGGCCCATCGCCACCATGACCAGGACGGGCACCGGCAGCCAGCCGCCGAGCGTGTCGCCGAGGTGCGAGACCGAGTCCGGGAAGGCGATCGGCGAGCCCTGTGAGATGACCAGCGCGAGACCACGGCCCACGGACAGCATCGCCAGCGTCGCGATGAACGGCGGCAGCTTGCCGTAGGCGATGAGGAAGCCGTTCACCAGCCCGGCGACGACACCCGTGGCGAGGCCGAGGAGCACCGCGAGCACCACCGGCACCCCGTGCTGGGTCGCGCCCCAGGCCAGCACGGTCGCCGACAGCGCGGCCACCGACCCGACCGACAGATCGATGCCGGCCGAGACGATCACGAAGGTCACGCCGAAGGCCAGGATGGCCGTGACGGCGGCCTGGACACCGATGTTGAGCAGGTTGTCGGTGGTCAGGAAGTCCCCGGAGAGCGCCGACAGGGCGATCACCAGGCCGATCAGCGCGGTCAGCGCGCCGTTGTCGAGGAGCAGCCGGCGCAGGCCGCCGGGGGCGGCGCCCGTCGCGCCCGGCGTGCTCTTGAGCGTGTCAGTGGCCACGGCTGGCCTCCTTCTGGGTCTTCTCGGTCTTCTCGGTGGTGGGGGTGGAGACGGCGAGGGACATCACGGCGTCCTGGGTGGCCTCGTCGCCGGCGAGCTCGCCGGCGACCCGGCCCTGGGCC
>NZ_JBHXEG010000015.1:0-87289 GCF_042724935.1 Kitasatospora sp. NPDC127060 | reverse complement strand
GGTCCTTGTTTTTTTTTTTTTTCTTTGTGGGGGGGGGGTGGCCGCGGGCGCGGCACCCCCGGGGGGCGGGGGGGCCCCCGCCCCCGGCCCCCCCCCCCCCCCCCCGGCCCTGGGCCATGACCAGCACCCGGTCGCTCATGCCGAGCACCTCGGGCAGATCACTGGAGATCATGAGGACGGCGGCCCCGGCGGCGGTCAGTTCGTTGATCAGCTGGTAGATCTCGACCTTGGCGCCGACGTCGATCCCGCGCGTCGGCTCGTCGAGGATCAGCACCTTGGTGTCGGCCAGCAGCCACTTGCCGATGACGACCTTCTGCTGGTTGCCGCCGGACAGGGTCCGCACCTGCTGCCCGAGGCCCGCCATCCGCACCCCCAGCTGCCGGGCGATGCGCTCGGCCGCGGCGTGCTGCGCCTTGCGGTCCACGAGCCCGCCCCGGGTGGCGGCCCGCATGGTGACGAGCCCGAGGTTCTCCTCGACGGACGCGTCGAGCACGAGCCCCTGCCCCTTGCGGTCCTCGGGCACGAGCCCGATCCCGGCGGCCATGGCGGCGCTCACGTCATGCCGCTTGAGCTGGGTGCCGGAGACGGTGACGGTCCCGCCGTCGTAGGGATCGGCCCCGAACACGGCCCGGACGACCTCGGTCCGCCCGGCTCCGACGAGCCCGGCGATCCCGACGACCTCCCCGGCGTGCACCTGGAAGTTGACCTCGTGGAACACCCCGTCCCGGGTGAGCCCCTCGACGGACAGCAACGCGGCGCCCCGGTCCGGCCGCTGGCGCGGGTACTGCTGCTCGATGGAGCGCCCGACCATGAGCCGTACCAGCTCGTCCTCGGGCGTGGAGGCCGGAACCTGCCCGACGCTCCTGCCGTCCCGGATGACGGTGACCCGGTCCCCCAGAGCGGCGATCTCCTCCAGGTGATGGGTGATGAAGACGATCCCGACCCCGTCCTCGCGCAGCGAGCGCACGATGGCGAAGAGCTTCTCCACCTCCTCCGAGGTGAGCACGGCGGTCGGCTCGTCCATGATCAGCACCCGCGCGTCCAGGCTGAGCGCCTTGGCGATCTCGACCATCTGCAGCCGGGCGATGCCGAGTTCACGCACCCGGGCGCGAGGCGACACGTCCACGCCCACGCGCGCGAGGAGGGCCTCGGCGTTGGCCTCCATCTTCTTCCGGTCGATCATCCCGAAGCGGCGGGGCTGCCGCCCGAGGAAGATGTTCTCGGCGACGGTCAGATCGGGGACCAGGTTGAACTCCTGGTAGATGGTGGCGATTCCGAGCCGCTCGGCGTCCTGCGCACCATGGATGCGCACTTCCTGGCCGTCGACGCGAATCCGTCCGGCATCGGGGGTGTAGGCCCCGGAGAGCATCTTGATCAGCGTGCTCTTGCCGGCGCCGTTCTCTCCGAGCAGCACATGGACCTCGCCCCGGCGCAGATCGAAGTCGACGCCGTCGAGCGCGACCACGCCGGGGAAGGTCTTGCGTATGCCCTCGATGCGCAGCAACTCAACCGGGCTGCTCACGACGTGCTCCTTTGCACTGGGGAGGGGGACTGGGGGTGGGGGATGGGTGGGCACTGGGTGGGACTGGGTGGGGGATGGAGCGGGGAGGGGTCAGTGGTCGGGGCGGGTGGGCTCACCGCACGAGCGGCGCACGACGAGCCGGGCGGGCAGGGTCACGGACGGGGGCGTGCGCCCCTCGATGCGGTCGATCAGGGCCCGTACGGCGGCGCGCCCGAGCTCACCGGTCGGCTGGGCGATCGCGGTGACGGGCGGGTCGGTGTGCACGAACCAGGGGATGTCGTCGAACGCGGCCAGCGCGATGTCGTCCGGCACCCGCAGCCCGCGCGCGCGGACGGCGTCCAGGGCACCGAGCGCCATGAGGTTGTCGGCGGCGAAGACGACGTCCGGGGGCTCGGGGAGATCCAGGAACCCCTCGGTGACCCGTCGCCCGCTGGCGGCCTGGAAGTCGCCCTGGCCCACGTAGACGTCGGGGAGGGGGAGCCCGTACTCGGCGAGCGCGGCCCGGAAGGCCTCGACGCGCTCACTGCCGGTCGTGGTGGCGGCGGGCCCGGCGATGATGGCGAGCCGCCGGTGCCCGAGGGAGTGCAGATGGGCGACGAGGTCCCGGATGGCGGCCCGTCCGTCGGCCCGGACGACGGGCACGTCCACGCCCGGGATCCACCGGTCCACGAACACCATGGGCGTCCCGGCGCGGGCGGCGTCGAGCATGAGCGGCGACCCGCCGTCGGTGGGGGAGACGAGCAGCCCGTCGATCCGCCGATCCAGCAGGTTCCGCACGTGGTGGTCCTGGATCTCGGGCTGCTCGTCGGCGTTCCCGATGATCACGCTGTACCCGAGCGCCCGTGCCTCCTCCTCGACGGAGCGGGCCAGCTCGGTGAAGTAGGGATTCAGCACGTCGCTGATCACGAGCCCGAGGGTGTGGGTCTGGTCGGTCCGCAGGGAGCGGGCGACGGCGTTCGGCCGGTACGCCAGCTCCGCGACGGCGGCCAGCACACGCGTGCGTGCCTCCGCGCTGACCGACGGGTGCGCATTCAGGACACGTGACACCGTGGCGACGGACACCCCGGCCGCGGCGGCGACATCCTTGATACTCGCCAACGCCGGCTCACCTCCTCGTGAAGCTTCCTCGTGGAACCACCTGGTCGAACGTCCTGGTGGAGCGTCCTGGCGGAACGGGTGACGGGGTGACCCATGGAAGCGTGTAATCGATTCCAGGCCCGTTCCGTAGGAGGATTGGAATCGATTACACGAGGTGGAGGCAAGAGGGTGGGGGTGGCCGAAACCCAATCGTGACCGGGGGTGACCGCCTACCGATGCGAGCGATCGAGCGCGGGTACCGGCTTCGCCCGTGGCGCGGCCTCGACGGTCCGGGCTTCGGCGGCCTGGGCTTCGCCGGTCCGGGCCTCGGCGCCCCAGCGGCGGGCGAGGACGGCGCACACCATCAGCTGCAGCTGGTGGAAGAGCATCAGCGGCAGCACCATCAGCCCGGCCGCCGCGCCGGGGAAGAGGACGGCGGCCATCGGCACGCCGCTGGCCAGGCTCTTCTTGGAGCCGCAGAAGACGATCGCGATCAGATCGCCGCGGTCGAATCCGAGGCGGCGGCCGCCGAGCAGGGTGGCGGTCAGGACCACCGCCAGCAGCGCCGACTCGGTCACCAGCAGGGCGGCCAGTCGGGGCAGCGAGAGCGTGCCCCACATCCCGCCGACGACCGCGGCGCTGAAGGCGCTGTAGACGACCAGCAGGATGGAGCCGCGGTCCACCAGGGCGAGGACGGCGCGGTGGCGGGCCGTCCAGGCGGTGATCCAGCGGCGCAGCAACTGGCCGGCGGCGAAGGGCAGCAGGAGTTGTTCGGCGATCTCCAGCACGGTGCCCGCCGAGATGCCGCCCTCGGTGTGCAGGAGCGCGGCGGCGAGCAGCGGGGTCAGGAGGATGCCGAAGAGGCTGGAGAAGGTCGCGCTGCAGACCGCGGCGGCGGTGTTGCCGCGGGCGATGGAGGTGAAGGCGATCGACGACTGCACGGTGGACGGCAGCAGGGTCAGGAACAGCAGGCCCTGGTAGAGCTGCGGCGACAGGACGGTCGGCACCAGCAGGCGGGCGGCCGTCCCGAGCAGGGGGAAGAGGGCGAAGGTCACTGCGAGCACGGTGCCGTGCAGGCGCCACCGCTTGAGTCCGGTCCAGGCCTCACGGGCGGAGAGCCGGGCGCCGTAGAGGAAGAACAGCACGGCGACGCCGCCGGTGGCGGCGTCCGAGATGACCGGTGCGGCGGCGCCTCGGGCGGGGAGGAGGGCGGCGAGTAGCACGGTGCCGAGCAGGGAGGCGATGAACGGGTCGACCCGGATGCGGGCGCAGCGTCGCAGCAGCAGCAGCCGGGCGCGGAAGCGGCCTATTCGCCGTGAGCGGAGTGAGGGGTTCGGGCAGGGCATGGTTCTCCGCGTCGATGGTTCGGTTGGGGACGGCTTCAGCCTGCCTCCCGTCCGGGTGATGGTGAATCCCGCTGGCTGCGGTCACTGCCATCATGATTCGTGATATCAGCAGATAGAGTGGCTGGATGCTCGATCCGGTGCAGTTGAGATCCTTCCTCGCGGTGGCCCAGACCGGCGGCTTCACCCGGGCCGCCGAGCGGCTGGGACTGCGGCAGTCGACGGTCAGCCAGCACGTGCGGCGGCTGGAGGAGGCCGCCGGCCGGCGGCTGTTCCTGCGCGACACCCACTCCGTGCAGCTCACCGGCGAGGGCGAGGCGATGGTCGGCTTCGCCCGGACGATCCTGGAGGCCCACGAGCAGGCGCTCGGCTACTTCGCGCGGACGCAGGTGCGCGGGCGGGTGCGGTTCGGCGCGTCGGAGGACTTCGTCCACACCGAACTGCCGCAGATCCTACGGAGCTTCCGGCGCCGCAACCCGCACGTCGACCTCGAACTCACCGTCGGGCTCAGCGCCGTGCTCGACGAGCAACTGGCCGACGGGCGGCTCGACCTGGTGCTCGGCAAACGCCCGCCGGGCAGCGACTCCCAGGGCCAACTGGTCTGGCAGGACCGGCTGGTGTGGGTCGCGGCGGAGGACTTCCGGCTGGACGATCCGGCGGAGCCGCTGCCGCTCATCGTCTACCCGCCGCCCAGTTTCACCCGGGCCCGCGCCCTGGAGGCCTGCGAACGCGAGGGCCGGCCCTGGCGGATCGCCTGCACCAGCACCAGCCTGTCCGGCGTCCGGGCCGCCGCGTTGGCCGGCCTCGGGGTGGTGCCGCACGCCCGGAGCCTGATCCCGTCGGGCCTGCGGCCGCTGCCCGACCAGCCGGGCCTGCCGGACCTCGGCACCACCGACTTCGCCCTCACCACAGGGCGCAGCGCGGCCCGCGGCCCGGCCCGGGTACTGGCCCAGGCCGTACTCGCGGACGCGTTCCGGCTGCAACGCGCCCCGGAACGGGCACAGCCCTGACCGGGGCCACGACCGTCCGTCGCCGGACCCGCCCGCGCTCGGGTCCGTCCGTCCCGGCACGCGGCTGCGCAAGGCAGGGCTACCGTTATCCCGCTTACCCCGCCCGCCTCCTGCGCGTCAGCACCTCCCCGGCCGCGCCCTCCTGACGGGAAGCCGAACGGGGGCCGACGCGCTCGTGCACCGGCGAACTCCTGGGGGTTCGGTGAGACAGCGGCGAACCGGCGGAGCATCGTTCCGAAGCCTGCCCAACGGCCCTCCGCCCGTATGGGCCCGCCGGGACGGCTATCTCCGTTCTGTGGCATCCGCGTACGAGCGTCGATCCGGACGCTGGCCGCGTCAGCCGATGGGGGGTGTGTGGTGGGGGGCGGAGGGTGCGGGCCTAGCCTGAGCACGCACCTGTCGATTCCCCACCCGCACTGGCGAAAGTCGAGACCACCGTGAACCTGTTTCCGCGCAGAGCGATAGCCGTACCGTTCCTCGCGCTCGCTGTGACGGGCTGCTCGGCAGCCGGCTCCGGGGCGGCGCCCACGCCGGCCGCGAGCCCGATCACCGCCTCGCCCACCCAGGTCGGCGTGCCGGCGCAGGCCCCGACGACGACCACCGCCCCGACAGCGGGTGGGACAGCGGCCTCGGCCGGGCCGGCTCAGGTGCTGGAGGCCTGGCTCGCGGATGTCTACCGCGGGGACGTGGACCAGGCGTGGGCGCTCACCCAGTTGCCCCCGGCCACGGGCGGCGCCTCCCCGCAGCAGGACCCGAAGGCGGCGTTCACGCGGGTGGTGAACTCCCTGCACCAGAATTTCGCCCAGGCCGTCCACACTCCGGACTTCCGGGTCACCCACCAGGAGCCGAAGGCCGGCGGCCAGAGCGTCGTGACCGACGCGGACGTGACCGTGGACGGCCACACCCTGCGGCAGGCGATCCTCAGTACCAAGCAGGGCTCGGGCCAGGTGCAGCTCGCCCTCACCTTCACCCTCGGCCAGGTCAAGGGCGACTGGCGCCTGGTGAACCTCGGCATGGACATCGACGCCTCCGTCTCGGCCACCGGCGCCGCCGGATGAGCTGACGGACGTCACACTGCCGCTGAGCGCCGCTGAGCGCCGCTGAGCGCCGCGTGTCCGCCGTGGTGCCGTCCACGCCGTCGAAGGTGCTGTGCTCAGCCCCCCGGCGGACCCGGTCGACGGCAGCGCCCGTACGACCGCCGGACGGACGAGGTGTCAGGGGTGGTCGACCAATGGCCCCGTTCGCCGGGAGCTGCCGGTGGGTGCTGGGTTTGACCTGGTCCGCGACGAGGCCAACGGGTTCTCCCACGTCTGCGGCCGCGCGAGGTGGAGGTGTCTGGCTGTGCACGCTGCTGAAGGCGTGATGTCACAGCGACCACCGACTCGCTGTCTGCAGTCAGCTGGTCATGACTGCTTCCCCCGTTCGACATGGTCGCGGGGGCCATGAACCTTTCAGCCCCCCAAGGAACTTGATGATCAGTCAGTGACGGGGGCGCGGTCAAAGCTTTCGGGACAGGCCGAAACGTCGTGGAGCAGTTGTCGATCCCCGTGGACGGCTGCAGCGTGCTGCGGGGGCCGGTCTCCTGGATGGCCCCTCGGCCGGTCGGCGATTCCGTATTCGGAGGTCCCGTCAGTTGGCTGCCAGGATTTCCACGCCGAGCGCTCTGAGTTGCTCGACGATGGCGTCGTCCGGGTTGGCGTCGGTGATCAGTCCGCTGATCTTGTTCCAGGGCATGACGCGGAACCGCGAAGCGGTGCCGATCTTCTCGGACGAGGCGAGGATGTAGGTTTCCGCGGCCCGTGCGGCCAGGGCGCGCTTCATCGCGGCCTCCTCCGCGTCGCCGGTGGTCAGGCCCGCGTCGGGGTGCACGCCGGTGACTCCGATGAGGCACAGGTCGGCGGAGACGTTCTGCGCGGCCTCGACCGCGGTCGCGCCGCAGGCGACCGCGGAGTGCTTGAAGATGCGGCCGCCGAGCAGGAAGAGCTCGACCTGAGGGTGGTCGAGCAGGGCGGCGGCGATCGTCGGACTGTGGGTGATCACGGTGCAGGCCAGATCCTGCGGGAGCGCGTGGGCGACAGCCAGGGCAGTGGTGCCGCCGTCGAGGATCAGCGCGCTGCCCGGCCGCACCAGCCCGGCGGCCACCGCGGCGACCTTCTGTTTGCCGCCGGGGGCCACGGCCTGCCGGGCGGCGTAGTCCGCCACTGCCGGGGAGACCGGCAGTGCCCCGCCGTAGACCCGCTGGCACAGTCCCTCGGCCGCGAGATCGCGCAGGTCACGTCGCACGCTGTCCTCGGAGATTCCCAGTTCGGTGGCGACGTCCTTGGCGACGACCTTGCCCGCACGGGCGAGCAGGCCCAGCAGGTGGTCACGGCGTTCAGCAGCCAGCATCCGCATTCTCTCCTGTTCTTGCACGTTTCTGCATGTATCGTAGCGCCCCATGACCGACAAGCCCATGCTCATCCTGATCGCCGGGCCCTACCGCTCCGGCACCGACGGCGATCCGCAGGCCATGGCCGCCAATCTCGCCCGCCTCGAAGCGGCCGCCTGGCCCGTCTTCGCCGCCGGCCACCTCCCCGTGATCGGGGAATGGATCGCCCTGCCCGTCCTGCACTCAGCCGGCGCCGCCCCTACCGATCCCCTCGCCGATCAGGTGCTCTATCCGACCGCGGACCGTCTCCTCGCCCACTGCGACGCCGTGCTGCGCCTGCCCGGCGAATCCACCGGAGCCGACCAGGACGTCGCCACCGCCCGCCGCCGTGGTCTGCCCGTCTACCACGACGTGGCCGAGATCCCCCGCCGCACCCCGCGGGAGAGCGAGTGACAAGCCGCCCCGGCGTCGACACGCCCGACCAGCGCGGCCGTACCGCCCTCGACCAGGCCGGACGGGACCTGGACCGCAACCCCGACGTCGTGATCCGCGACGTCGAACTCACCTCCCAGGGCTGGCACGTCCTGCGCCGCACCACCTTCGACTACCGTCGCCGCGACGGACGCTGGGAAACCCAGCAGCGCGAGACCTACGACCGCGGCAACGGCGCCGTCGTCCTTCCCTACGACACCGAACGCGGCTGCGTCCTGCTCACCCGCCAGTTCCGCTACCCGGCCTACGTCAACGACCACCCCGACGGCATGCTCGTCGAAGCGGCCGCCGGGCTGCTCGACGCGGACGACCCGCCGACCGCCATCCGGCGCGAGAGCGCCGAGGAACTCGGCGTCACCCTCGGCTCGCTCATCCATGTTCTCGACGCCTACATGAGCCCCGGCTCCGTCACCGAGCGCCTCCACTTCTTCGCCGCCTCCTACACCCCGGCCGACCGGACCGGGACCGGCGGCGGACTCGAGGAAGACGGTGAGGACATCGAGGTCCTCGAACTGCCCTTCGCCGATGCCCTCGCGATGACCCGCGACGGACGCATCACCGACGGCAAGACCATCCTGCTCCTGCAATGGGCAGCCCTGGACGGACCCTTCGCCCACGCGACAGGCGGCCACTGACACCAAGGCCGGCCCCGGCCCGGCCCCGCTCACTTCGGACATGGCGAGGGTCGAGGTGTCGGCCGTCCACCCTCGCGTCAACACCGTTGACGCGAGGGGGCGAGCTCCTCGGCTCCGGTCAGGACGTTGTGGGGGCCGGGGCGAAGTAGTCGTGGAGCATCTCAGTGGTCCAAGCCGGCTGGTGGGTCTCGCCGCGGGGGCCGAACTCCTCGAACCAGGGCTTCACTTCGAGGATCGGGGTGCCGTCGACGGCGTCCAGGTCCTCGACGTGCAGGTCCAGGCCGTCGACCTTGAGGAGTCGGCAGCGGGAGGAGCCGAGCCAGTTGACGCGCCGCATGTTCCGGTGGCCGAAGACGCCGACTTCGGGCCACTGCGGGTTGTCGCGCGGGCGGCGGGCGCCGAAGTTCAGGTCGGTCGGGTCGGTCAGGTGGAACCTGAAGATCACGTCGAGGTGGGAGAACGCTTCCAACCCCTTGGTGGCGTCCGGGGGAAACCGGTTGCCATCGAGCCTGATGACGGCCCGGGTGCCTCCCCAGTAGTCGTCGGTGGGCTCCGTGCGGCCTCCCACCACGTAGCCGAGCGCTTCCACGCTGAAGACTTCGGTCACTGCTTTTCCCCTCCTGTGGAACGGACCGCGCCGGGCCGGCGGGTCAGGCGGTGGCCGCCAGGTACTCGGCGGCACGCTGATCGACGGCGTTGACGACCGGGACCTTGCGGCCGCGGTAGGCGGACAGCGCTCCGCGTATCTGCAGAGCGACATCGCGGGTGCGGGCGGAACGGACCGTCTGCATCGCGTCGAGCGACCGCAACCCGATCGTGCAGGCCTCCTCGACAGAATGCTGCTCGGCCTTCACGAGCCCGAGGTAGCCGAGGGTGACGGCGTGAGTCCGCGTGAAGGCGGTGGCCTTCCGCGTCGCGACGCTGCGCTCGAACTCCCGGGCCGCGCCGTCCAGGTCGCCCAGGTCTCGTAGAGTCGACGCCGTTTCATGCGCCAAGGAGGCTTCGCCGAAGAAGAAAACCCGGGCCGGTTCGTCGTCGCCAGGGGACGCTGCGGACAGGTCGCGTTCGGCCCGGAGCAGCGCGGCGTTCGCTTCGGGGGCGCGTGCGGCGGCGGCGAGCGCGCGGGCGTGGACGACGCCGAGGAGGGAGCGCTCGCGTGGGCTCGCGAGCGCGTACCGGGCGCCGGCCATGGAGGCCTCGGCGACCCTGACGGCGTGGCCCGGCTTTCCGAGGTCGACCGCCTGGTGGGCCATGGCACGCAGGACGTGGGCGGCCATCGCGGGGTCATCGGCCTCGGCCGCCAGCTTCACGGCGACGGTGTAGTAGTGCTGGGCGGTGGGGTGTTCACCGTTGTCGAATGCCGTCCACCCGGCCAGGTAGGCGAGTTCGGACGCGGCGGAGAACATGTCGCGTCGTACCTGGTCGGAGGCGAAGGTGCCCCGAAGGAAGTCGCCGACGTCCGTGAGGAGGTACTGAGCGACCGCGGTGCGGCCGTGCCCGCCGCCGCGGCGCTGGTCGAGCTGGGAGAACAACCCGGTCATCTCCCGGACGGCTTCCACATCGGCCCGACCGGCGCGGTGCTGGGTGAGGTCGCGGCTGCCAGTGCGGGCCATGTGCTCCCACCAACTGCTGGGCGGGATGCTCAGCGCCCCAAGCGAGTAGGTGAGAGTGCGGAGGAGTTGTCTGCGTTCCACGTCAACGTCGATCCGTCCAAGAGCCGCCAGGGCCTTCAGCGTATCCAAGTCCCAGTCTCGAAGATCCGGTTCATCGTCGCCGAGGCCCATCGCGGCCAGGGTGATGTCCCGGTCCAGCCATCTGGTGAGGACTTCCGCAAGGTACTGCGGGAGGTTTCCGGAAGGGCTCCAGCCGTAGCGGACCCACTGGGTGACGGACGATCGACTCGGCCGTGCCGGGTCGTCGTGGCTGGCAGCGACAGCGCACAAGGCCCGAGCGAGAGCCTCGTTGGGTCGGCCGGATTCACGGATGAGCAGGCCCAACCGCTCGTTGGGCTGACGAGTACGCCCCATGGGGGTCCCCCTGGCGGTGTCGCTAAACACGTTAAACAACGGAGGGTCGCCAACACCTTACTCCTAGCGACCTTGAGCGGTTTCCTGTTTCTGCAAGGCAGTTTCAGGCCGCACGACGTGCCCCGGCCGCCCCTCAGGGCAGCCGCACAGCATGTCTCGGCATCCGACCCGAGTGAGTGAGGCGCCCCCATGGAGCCGAGATCACGCAACACCACGATGAGGTTCCCCGCCGAGCCGGCGCAGATCGGCGCCGTCCGCCGCTGGGTGAAGGCGCGGCTGCCCGAGCTCGGCCTGCGCTTGAGCGATCCGCTGGTGGAGGACGTCCAGCTGGTGATGTCCGAGATCGCTGCCAACGCCGTCGTGCACGGTTGCGGCGGAGGCCGGCCGGACGTGGAGCTGACCGCCGCTCTGCTGCTCACCCCGACCGGGGTGCTGCGGATGTGCGTCACCGATCCGGGGCTCGGCAGGCCCGGACTCCGGAGGGTGAGGGAGGACGCCACCAGCGGCCGGGGCCTGCTTCTGGTGGCCGGGGTGGTTGACCGGTTCGGCGTCGATGAGGGTACGGACGGCAAGGCGGTGTGGGCCGAGCTCGACCTGCCCGAGGCGATGCGGCCCGGCCCGGCAACGGTCGTCGACGGACATGCGGAGCTGAAGGTCATGGTTTTGTGCGCCGGAACCGCCGTACGGGTCGTACGGCCCGGGTCGGCTGGCGGTGCGTCGCCCGGTCAGCCGGAGTTCGATCGGATACCGGCGTGAGCAGCACCTTGTAGACCTCCGGTGGCTCCAGCAGCCCCTCGCGCGCGCCGAAGCCACCGGAGTCCGGAACGCCCGCCCGGAGCGGCGGGCAGCGGAGGAGCAGCGCGGGTCCGGCCGATCCGGAGCCCCGGCTGGGTCCGCGCCACCGCGACTCTCATCCAGCCATCGACTTCGTACCAGAGGACTGCGCCGTGAGCGTCGGACCGCGCACCAGAGCGCTGACCAGGATCACCAGCGAAGCCCGCAGGCATCAGGTCGCGGCCGCCTACGCGGCCCTGACCCAGGCCTGCACGGACACCGGCGACAACGCCGCGCGGGCCGAGCTGATCAGCGAACACCCGCAGCATGCCTGGTGGTTGCCCGCCTCCAACGCACTCGCCCTCGTGCACGCGGATGCGGACGAGGCGGGGGCGCTGCTGCGCGGTGTCCGGGTGCTCGACGAGCACCGGGTGGCAGTGGTCGTCCCGGACTACGACCGCGTCCGGATCGCCCACGGCCAAGCGGTCACCTTCTGGCGTCACCCCGGGCAGCCGGTTCGCGACGCGGCCGCGAGCGCGCGGGCGACCGCAGCCGTGCACCGGATCCACCCCAACTCGGCGTTGTGGTTGGAGGACCACGATCCGTTCAACGGATTGCTGGACGGCCTGGATGACACCACGTTGGACGAAGCCGACCAGTGGTTCCTCCGCCGGTGCAGCGCCGAGCTGCGCGAGGAGTGGGACCGCGTCGAATGGCCGACGCCGTCCGCGGTCATCCTCGGCGCCCGGGGGATGGCCGCCTGCTACGACGCCGGCCCGAACCCGGGGCTGTTCCCGCAGCGCCCGTTGTGGCGCGGACACCGGGAGTGGGACCTGGTCGCTGCCCGCTGGCGCTCCGAGCTGCTGCGCGGCCACCGCGACGACCTCCACGCGTACACCGCGGCCTACACCGCCCACGGCCGGGCCGAACTCGCCCCGCCCTACTCCCAGATCGGAGCCTGGCCGGACTACCAGACCGTACGGGACGTCGTCGTGCTCACCGCCGTGATGGACACCGTGCGGCGCGCCCACCTCGACGCCCACCTCCGCCGACAGGCCGCCCACCAGGTGGCGTGCCTGCGCGGGGCCCACCAGCCTCCGTGGAACTGGGGGCGGCGGTGACCGGCCACCCCGCTGCCCGCCCGGCGCGAGCTGACGACCCCGCAGCCGTCCTCGGTCGTGGCCGCGTTCCAGCACCCGCCGGTGCTTCCCTTCGCCCGACCTGTCACGGGCTGCCCGACGGCACCTCCGGCGAACTGCTCTGGCGCTCCACCACTGAACGAGAGAAGCGATCATGATCCTCACCCTGCCGAACGGCACCCAGGTCGAGCTCCACCTGCCGCCCGCCGCCGACCTGCTCACCCAGCACCCCGGGGCCGTCCCCGCCCCGGAACGGCTGATCACCGACGGCTGGCTGACCCCCGTCACCACCCAGCTCCTCCGCCTCCTCGATCAGACCGACCCCCACACCCTCGCCGACGGCTCCCACCTCGGCCCCGGTCACGCCCTGCTGCTGATCGCCGAAGCCCGCCGGGACCGGCCCGCTCTCTATCTGCGCCTGCCCGACGGCGTCCCCGCCCCGGCCCGAGCCGCCGCCCACACCACCATCGCCTTCCCCCTCATCGGAACGTTGGACCTGACGCTCTACCGGGATCAGGAGGACGTCGGCCAGCGCCAGCCCCAGTACCTGCGCACCCTCAACCCCGGCCAGCTGTGCACCATCCACACCGGCGCCACGGTCGAACTCACCGGCGCTGCCGACAGCGTGCAGCTCGTCCTCACCCGCCACCCGATCACCACCCCCGACGCCCGC
This sequence comes from Kitasatospora sp. NPDC127060, assembly GCF_042724935.1. Taxonomy (NCBI): domain Bacteria; kingdom Bacillati; phylum Actinomycetota; class Actinomycetes; order Kitasatosporales; family Streptomycetaceae; genus Kitasatospora; species Kitasatospora sp. NPDC127060. Next base: position 74,229 of record NZ_JBHXEG010000015.1, on the reverse strand, counting down.
AAGCTCGCCCCGGCCGAGTACCAGGTCGCGCTGAAGGAGGCCCGCACCCGCCTCACCCGCCCCGGCCCCAACCGCAATCGCCCGCCCGGCACCAGGCCCGAAGACATCCCCGGCCTGCTCGGCGCCGATCTGCCCAAGATCCACGCCCAGCTCGACGCCCTCCACCACCTTGCCGCAGACCGGAACGCGTTGTCGTACCTGGTCACCACCGCCGCCCTCGACTACGAGCGCTTCGAGGCCAGCCGCACCACCCTCCTCCTGGACCGCATCGTCCTGTGCGCCCGCCCCGACCACGGCGTAGAGATCCGTCTCAATACCAACCCCCGTCCCGGAAACCAGCGCCTCCCGCACAACCACGCCTACCCCCTCGGGGCCCGCGTCCTCACCGGCGGATACGTCCACGCCGTGTCCTACCGCACCGACGGCTGGAACACCGGCCCCTTCACCTCCGACCAGCTGCGCCCGGCCGTCACCACCACCGAACTGCCCGGCAGCTCCTACACCCTGGCCCCCACCCTCGTGCACCAGGCACTCATGCGGCCCGACACCACCACCCTGATGCTCCGGGGCCCGTACACCTCCACCGCGCACGCCGCCACCGACCTCCTCCCGCCGGTCTCCGCCTGGCCGGCGTCCGTCGACGGTGCCGCGCCGACGCACTCCCGACCCATGACCGACGCCGAGCATCGCGCCCTGCACGGCGCGCTGGCCGCCGCCGGAGTCATCGACCTCCTTCCGCGGGCCCGCAGCCGGGCGAACTGACGTGATGAACCGTGACCTTCGTGTCGTCCACCATCTGCCCCGCCCGCCACCCGACGCCTGCGCCCCCAGGACGACGACACCCTCCCTGATCCACCGAGAGAGACACGATGTTCACCATCCACAACGACGCCGACGCCCCCGCCGCTGACCAGCAGCGCTACGAACGCCTGCTGGAGGGCGCGATCCCGCTGGCTGCCCAGCTCTCCCAGCTGCCGATGCCCGAACACATCACAGTGCGCCTGGCCACCGCCGACCAGTTCGCCATCTGGCAGGTCAAGCACAACCAGCTCCTGGCTGCGAAGGCGGTCGACTCCCTCGGACTCGGCACCATCAAGACCAGGGCGCTCAAGGTGGCAGCCAAGGCGGCCACCAGCAAGGGCCGGGCGATGGTGTTCCGGTTCGCGCCCATGGTTCAGGGGGCGGTCATCTGCCACCCCGAGGGCGCGAACCTCGTGGTCATGCCCACCTCCCACGCCGAGTCCAATGGCAGTGACCGGTTCCTGACCTGTGTATTCGCGCACGAGATCACCCACCTTGCCCAGCTTGAGCTGAACCCCGCCCTCGCCTACGCACCGTCCCGTTGTGGCCTCCAGGACAACGAGGCCCGGCGGCCACACGATGACCAGCGCGCTCCGTTCGCCGTCAGCGAGGGGCACGCCTCGTGGGTCCAGTCCCGGGCCTCCGAGCGGCTTTGCGGTGTCGCCACTCGCAAGCAGTTGCCCGACGAGCCCAAACCGCACGAGCTCTTCACCCGACTCACCGCGGACGGAGTCCCCGATCGCGGGCGCCTACGACCTCGGCGGGCAGTTCATCGCCGCGCTCCACACCTACGGCGGGCACGCGCTGATCGAACGGCTCCTCATGGAGGAGGCCCTTCTCCCGACCAACCGGGAGATCGGGGACCCGCAGGCCTGGTTGAACCGCCACCAGCTCACCGGCTGAAGCCACCGCAGCACCCGTCCAGGCTTGGCAAGCTGGGGCGACCACTGCCACCCGAGCAAGGAGAGCCCCGTGCACACCGTCCTGACGACCGATCACCCAGCCTGGCTGCGCAACACCAGCACCGGCCACTGGCAGCGTCCCCTGCGCACCGCCGGCGGCCGGTGGCTGGCCACGCTCAACCCGGTGGGCCTGAACCTGGCCTGCACGGATGGCACCGAGGACCACAAGCCCGCCGTTGTGGCAACCGACCCGGGCGGCCTGCCCGACACCGTGCCGGCTGCCCTGAACACCGGGTTGCGCGCCCTCGGGCAGAGCGTGCGGGTGGCCAACCCCTGGCTGTGGGACGCGATCATCACCGCGATCCTGCGCCAGGTCGTCCGCGCCGACCAGGCCCGCAAGCTCTACCGCACCTGGTGCGCCGCCTACGGCACCGAACTGCCCGCCTACGACCACGCCCACCACACGGCACCCGAGCCGGACGCGGTACTCGCTCTCACCGACGAGCAGTTCGCCGCCGTCGGCACCACGTTCCACCGCACCGCGCTGCGCGCGGCCGCCACCGCCTACCTGGAACACCGAGCCCGCTGGGAGTTCCTGGACGCCTCAGCCCTGGTCGCCGAACTCGTGAACGTCCCGAGGATCGGTCCCTGGACGGCGGCCGCCGCCGCTGTGGACTTCACCGGCGACTTCTCCGTCTACCCGCACGCCGATCTCGCGGTCCGCACCTGGGCCGCCCGCATCGCCCCCGACCATCCCTGGCCCATCGCCGACAAGCCGAAGAAGACCGAGGCCCTGTTCGGCGCGCACTGGTACCGCCTGGCCGGCCACGACCGGCGCCACCTGCACACCCTGACCCTGTCGACACTCACCTGGGGGGCCCATGCCCGCACCGACCAGCTCGGAGGATCCGACCCGCACCACCCGTGACCCGGTCGCCGGAGCTGACCCGAACCGGATCATCGACTGCCTGTTCGTCAACGCCCCGCTGCGCGACTACGACCTGCGCCCGCGCGTCAACGACTACACCCTTCCGGTCCTCGGCATGGGCTACATCGCCACCCATGCCGCCCAGAACGGTTTCAACGTCGGCATCCTGGACGCCGAGGCCCACGGACTCGGTGTCCAGGAGACCGCCGACATCATCAACGAACTGCGGCCGCGTTGGGCGGGCTTCAACCTCCTCGCCCCGACCTACGACCTCACGGCGAGGATCGCGGCCGCGCTCGACCCGGTGATCTCCCTGATGGCCGGCGGTCACCACGCCAAGGCCGACCCGCAACGCGTCCTCGCCGACCCGCGGTTCGCGCGCCTGGACGCCCTGGTGATCGGCGAGGGCGAGACCCGCGTCACCGCCCTCCTCGGAGACGTCCACCGGCGCCGGGAGCTGCCGAAGGTGATGTGGCGCGACCGCCTGCTCGGCACCACCGCCGTCGGTATCCCGCGGCGCGGCGACACCACCCGCTGGCTCGCCCCCGACATCGACTCCCTCACCCTCGAACGCCGCTTCCTCGCCCAGGACCCGTTCCCGGCCGCCGACGGCCGCCGGGAAGCCAACCTCGTCTGCTCGCGCGGCTGCCCGTACGAGTGCGGATTCTGCGGCGCCGCCGCGTCCATGAACCCCGAGGTCAGCATCCGCACCCGCACCCCTGAGAACATCATCACCGAGATGCACCAGCTCAACGCCGACTTCGGATGCACCGCCTTCCGCGCCGTGGACGACCTGTTCCTCGGGGCGCGCCGCATCATCCACCCTGCCCTGGAGGCCTTCGCCGCCGAACGCATCGGTGAGAGATACCTCTGGGACGCCACGGGACGGATCAACGTCCTCGACCGCGAGGACGACACCGTTCTGGAACAGCTGCGCGCCAACGGCCTGCGCGAAGTCGCGCTGGGTGTCGAGTCCGGATCCCCGCGAATCCTGCGGGCCATGGACAAGCGGATCACCCCCGAGATGACCGTCGACGTCGCCCGTCGGCTCCTGGAGCGCGGCATCGGCGTCAAGGGCTACTTCATCCTCGGCTACCCCGGCGAAACCCGGGACGACGCGCTCGCCACCCTCGCCAAGATCCGCGAACTCTGGTCCCTCTCCGACCGTTCGGAGGGCACGTTCCGGGCCTCCGCCTTCACTTTCCGCCCCTACCCCGGCAGCCCGGTCTTCCACCGCCTCGTCCAGCAGGGCCACGACCCCGAGGCCCTGCAGAGGTACCAGGACATCGACCTCACCGACCACGGCGCCGACGAGGCGATGCGCGGGCGTGACGAGTTCAACTTCGGCACCGGCCAGCAGTTCGGTGAGGTCCCCCTCAGCCAGCTCCACGCCTGGCTCGCCGACATCTCCCGCGAGCAGCACCACCGCAGCACCGGCACGCGCCAGGAGGTGGGCACGTGAGCGGCCTCCTGATCAGCGTCGACGGGCCCAGTGGCCTGGGCAAGTCCAGCACCGTCGCCGCCACCGCCCGCGCCCTGTCGGCGTCCGGGCACATCGTCCACACCGCCACCGGCCCCTCCACCACCCCCTACGGTGCGGCCGTACGCGAAGCCGCAGCCCAGATGTGCGGCCGCGCCCTCGCCCTGGCCGTCGCCGCCGACCGCCTCCACCAGCTCGACACCGACATCCGCCCCCACCGGGCAGCCGGCACCACCGTACTGATGGACCGCTGGATGCCCTCCACCCTCGTCCTCCAGCGCGCCGACAGCGTCGACCTCGACTTCCTCCTCACCATCAACGAGGGCACCGACATCCCCGACCTCGCGGTCATCCTCACCGCCGATCCGGATACCGTGCAGCGCCGCCTGGCCGCCCGAGGGTCCCGGCACCGCTTCGAGCTCGACGCCGCCGCCACCGCCCGCGAACTCCAGCTCTACACCGAGGCCATCCCGATCCTGGAGCGCCTCGGATACTCGCTCCACACCCTCGACACCACCCACCTGACCTCCGAGCAGACCGCACAGGCCATCCTGGAAGCCGTCCCGAACCGTGCGAGCAACACCAAAACCCCATAGCGAAGTTAGAGAGAACATGAGCACCCGCACCGGCGCCAGCACCCCGCCACCGGTCGTCGACGTCCACGTGATCGCCCGCACCCCCGACGGCAAGATCCTGCTCTCCCAGCGCGGCGGCCCCTACGGCTACGGTCAGTGGCATGCCCCCAGTGGGAAACTCGATCCCGGCGAGAAGCCGGCCGAGGGCGCAGCCCGCGAACTGGAGGAAGAAGCCGGCCTCCTGGTCGACCCGGACCACCTCCGCCTCGCCTACACCGTCCTGCACCACCAGAACCCCACCACGCTGCGCCTCGGCCTGTTCTTCGTCGCCACCGAGTGGGAGGGCGAGACCGTCAACCGTGAACCCGAGAAGTGCCTCGACCTGCGCTTCTTCCCCGAGCGCGACCTGCCCGCGGACCTCATCCCCTACCCGGCTGCGGGCATTCACGGAGCCCTCACCGACCCCGGAGGCCTGGTGCACCACAACTGGCCGGCTGTTTGACCGAAGGGAGGCCGGAGTGACGCCCGGCCTCCCTCGGACAGTTTCGATGTGAGCCGGCATCGGGGGCCGGGGCGCGGCGCAGGCCGAACCAGAGGTGAGACGAACCAGGGGCGTTCTCGGCGTGTTCACCCGATCCGGTGGATTCTCCCGCCCGCCGGCCCGTGCCCGAGCAGACGGGCCGGTGCCGCCGCCCCCGGCCGGTTGCGAGCCGTGGTTGCCTGGCATGGCACCGCGACTGAACGAAGGACCGAAACGTGGACCCGAGCTCCGCCACGGCGGATGACATCTGGCGGTGGTGCGGGCAGGGGGCCTCACGGTGGTGGCGGGCGCGGGGTCAGGCGGTGTAGCGGGCCGTGCGGTAGCCGCCCTCGGCGGTGCGCTCCACGTTCTCGTCGTCCCAGGTGTGGGGCACCGCCAGCTTCCAGCGCTTGCGCAGCACCTTGTGCTCCTCGCGGGTCCTGGTCACGTACCACTTGCCCATCCGGCACCAGGCCAGCGGCTCGTCGGCCTCCGTGGCCACGGCCCGGACCAGTTGTTGGGCGAACCGGGCCACCGTGGACTCCAGGTACTGGTTCATCCGGTAGGTGGCCTGGTCGCCGTGCTGGAACATGGCGTAGTCGGAGTCGCCTTGGGTGTGCAGCCGCCCGTCCTCCAGGACCACGGTGCCCCTGCGCGCCACCGGCTCCTGCTGGTCGTTCCGGGCGATGCCCGCGTTGAGCCGGTTCAGCAGGTTGGCCTTCTCCTTGGTCGCCTCCGGGATCTGGCCGCCGCCCGTGCCGCCCTGGGCGGAGTAGACCTCGTGGAGGTCGTAGTCGCCGGTGTAGAGGTACTGCTTCCAGTTCGGGTCGGTCTTCAGGGCGACCATCTCCGGTCCGCCGCCCGGCAGTTGCATGTCGATCGGTACGTACGGCTCCTGGTTGGCGCCGGCGTGCACGGTGCCCGGGGGGAGCGTCGTGGGCGGCTTGTCGATCCGCACGCCGAGCAGGCCCCCGGCGCCCCAGTGGCCGACGAAGCCGCTCAGGTCGTTGGCGTCCAGCCAGGCCAGGATGGCGGCCGGGTCGCCCTGGGCCTGTCCGGGGCCGCTGCCGTACTTCTTCTCGACGGAGCCGGGCTTGATCGACTTCTCCAGGATGGTGTGCGGCTTGGCCTTGGCGCCCTCCGCGATCCGCCGGATCGAGTACTCCCCGGTCTCCCGGATGGCGATGGTGTACTTGTGCTTCTTGCACACCGCCGAGATGGCGTCCAGGTGGTCCCGCCACACGATCTTCTGGAGGTCGCCCGCCCGCCTGCCCAGGGTGACGGTCCGCCCGTCGAAGGTGGCGGCCTCGCAGGCGGATTCCACGTTGTTCTCGTCCAGCATCCGCTGGACCACCGGCCGGCTCCCGGCCCGGTCGCCCGCCGCGCGCTGGAGCATCCGGCCGGCCGCCGCGTTGCCGACGGTGCGCTGAAGGTCCGCCACGGACTCAGGTGACTGCTGGGGTGTGGCGCCGGCTCCCGGTCTCACCCTGGTGCCGCTCTGCCGGGCCGGGCTCGCGTCGTGACGGGAGTTCCCGGCCTTCTCCTGCTGCTTCCTCGCCTGCATGCTGCAACCTCCTCGGTCCCCTTCGCCCCCTTTATATACGGGAGTTGACCCGGAGGAGGAGAGTGCGCCCGGAGGAGGAGAGCGCATCCGGCCTTGCCCGCCCGGCGGAGCCCGCTCGGGCACCGCCCGGCTCCTACCCGGCGAAGATGCCGATGCCGTTGGGAATCCGCCGTTCCTGGCCGTGGTCGAGGAGGTTGCGCACGGTGAGGGTTCCGGTGGCAGGGTCGCGGGCGACCAGGGTCGCGGAGGCGCCGCCGTCCAGGTAGACGCCGTCCGGGCAGTCGAGATCCCGTACCGCTTCGGCGAGTTCGGTGAGGGCCAGGCCGGTGGAGGCGCCCTCGCGGCCGTCCGTGGAGAGCAGGGTCAGCACCCGGCCGCCGTCGGCCAGGCCGACCGCGCTGCGGGGTTCGACGTCACGGTTGTCGAGCCCCAGCAGCGGGCGTCCACCGCGTAGCAGGGGATAGGCGCCGAGGGCGAAGGCGAAGGGCACCGGCCGGTTCGACGCGAGGCGGTAGTCGACCGCGACCGGCGCCCCGATCGGCAGGCCGGCCAGTACGTGGGCGCCGGCCTCACGGCCGAGCAGGACGGTGCTGCCGGCCGGGATCGGTCCGCTGCCCGGGGCCGGGGAGGCCGCGACCACGCGATTGCCGCGGACCGTCACCTCCCAGGTGTCCTCGCTGCACGGGGCCTTCCGTGACTCGTCCGTCCCGCAGGCGGCCCGGGCGCGGGAGACCTCGCCCCAGTCGGTGGTGAACGCGCCGATCGATCCGACCGGGAGGGCGTACTGGTTCAGCCCGCCGAGCGGCCGGGTGCCGTCCGGGGTCCGCAGCCGCCCCCGGAGCTCCAGTCGGCCGGTGCGGGCCACCCCGTCCACGCCGACCCCGAGCACGTCCCGGTCGCTCTCCCCGGGTGGCGGCGCCCAGCCGAACCGCTGGGCCTCCGGGACCGCGGCCTTCAACGCCCGGCCCCGGTGCACGACCGGGCCCGAGGGTGCCCCGGTGGCCTCGACCCCCGGGTGCTGCTCCTCGGTGATGTCGAAGAAGTCCCCGTTCACCGCCGCCACCGCTCCACGCGCCCCGGCCAGTCGGGTCAGCGGCGCCCGGTCGGCCACCGCGCCGGGGAAGAGCAGATCCGCCCGCACGCCCGGCCGGCGGAGGTCTGCGCGGACGGCGTACACCCGGGCGTCGCCGTGCGGGGTACGGACCGTCAGCTCCCGGTACGCGACCCCGGGGACGAGGGACGCCCAGCTTCCGGCGGCTCCGGCCTCGGCTCCGGCCGGTGGGGTGGCCAGGCCGACCGGGGCGACGGCCAGGACCAGGGCGACAGCACGCTGCACGAGACGCTTCACGCCTGCCATGGTCGCGGGCGCTGTGGCCCGTACCGGCGCACCGGCGCGCTCGGCGTGGCGCCCGGACGGGTGCCGTCAGGGCGTGGGAGCGGTGAGATAGCGCTGGATCGTGGGCCCGAGCCAGTCCACGATCTCCTCGCGGTCGAGCGCCACGCTCGCCGGGAACCGCAGCACGTAGCGCGTCAGCGCGAGTCCCAGCACGGTCGAGGCGCACAGTGCCGCCCGCGCCGGTGCCTGCTCCGGTGCGGGGCCCACCCGGCGGGCCAGCGGGATCAACTGGTCGCGCAACACGCTCTGCATGCGCTCGGCGGCGGCCGGGTCGGTGGCGCCGACCCGCATCAGCGCGGTGAGCTCGCCGTTCTCCTCCCACAGGGTGAGGAAGTGGCGCACCAGCGTGCGGCCGATCGCTTCGCGCGGTTCGACGGGTAGGCCGGGGAGCTCGGGGTCGATCGAGACGGCCGCCGCGAACAGGCCCGCCTTGTTGCCGTAGTAGCGCATCACCATCGACGGGTCGATCTTCGCGTCGCGCGCGATGGCCCGGATGGTCGCCTTCTCGTAGCCGTCCGCCGCGAACCGCTCGCGGGCCGCGGCGAGGATCGTTGCGCGGGTGGCATCCGAGCGCCGCGCGACCTGCTGGTTCTCCGAGCTGCCGGTCATGCCGACAAGCGTAGGCCAACACGTGTTGACAGTCCATCGCCGCGGCTTTACGTTTGCCAACAAGCGTTGACCAACAAGCGTTGGCAAGGGTGCGGTCGTCGGATCCCGATGCCGGCGAAGGCCCTTGAACGGCCGTCAGCTCCGCTCGTGCCGCCGGTAGCGCGCGTGCAGTGGGACAAGACCGATAGACCGATAGCGAGAGGAAGTACCGAGAATGGCCAAGCTGCAGAGCCTGGACCCGCATGCGCCGATCTTCGCGCAGTTCAAGGAAAAGACCGGGCTGGTCGTCCTGGCCAACACCTTCGTCGTCCCGAAGGAGCGGGTTGAGGCTTTCCTGGCCCTCTTCCGGAGGCAGGCGGAGTTCATGAAGGCTCAGCCGGGATTCGTCTCCCTGCGGATGCACCGGGGAACGGCGGACAGCCGCCTGCTGATGAACGTCGCGGTCTGGGAGTCGACCGAGGCGCTCGCCACGGCGTTCGGCAGCCCGGAGTTCCAGCGCCTGGCGGCCGAGTCCCCCGATGAGATCGTGTCGTACCCGCACATCTTCGAGCAGATCGACGTATGACACCGCGGCGGTGGCCGGGGGAGGGCGGCCGGAGCGGTCCTGCCCTCTCCTGGGCCGTCACGCGTCCATGCCCCATGCCGGGCCGAGACCGGCGAGCCCACCGGTGCCGGGACCGGTGCAGCGCGTCCAGCACCGTTGCCATGCCCAGGCCCTGTCCGGCTCTGTCCGGCCCTAGCCGGTCGCTGCTGTGGCCGTCCGGTGGAGGTAGGAGTCGGCCAGTTCGCGGAGCCGGGGCCGGTCGAAGCTGCGGCCGTGGCCCGGGTGGACGACGGAGACGTCCAGTTCCGCGAGGCGTTCCATGCTGCGCCGGTAGGCGGGCACGTCGGAGTCCGGGAGGTCGTCGATCAGGCCGCCGTCGTACACCACGTCGCCGGAGAACAGGACGCCGGTGCGCTCCTCCAGCAGGGCGATGCTGCCCGGGGAATGGCCGGGGAGGTGGAGGACCGTCAGGGTGCGGCCGCCCAGGTCGATGCGGTCTCCGTCGTCGAGCCGGCGGCTCAGCGTCACCGCTTCGACGTGGTAGCTCCGCGGGTCGTACCCGGGATGCGGTAGTTCCTTGAGCAGCAGGTCCGGGACGGGCTCGCCCGCGGCGTCGATGCCGAGCTTCTCGTAGAGCTCGGCGCCGTACAGACTGGCAGGGACGCCGGCGGCCAGGATCGCGGCGTCGGCGGTGTGTGCGGCCCGCTCGCGGAACTCGTGGGCTCCGCCGACGTGGTCGAGGTGCGCGTGGGTGAGGACGACCAGCGGGTCGCGCTCGAACATCGGCGGGAGCGCGTCGCGCAGGGGGACGACACCGAGCCCGGCGTCGACCACGAGGTCGCGGTCGGTTCCGCGCAGCCACCACATCTTCGCCGACAGCAGCGGGCTGACACGGGGCTCCGAGACCCGCACCAGGCCACTGCCCAGCTCCAACTGCTCGTACCAGTCGCTCATGTCGGACGAGTGTGCCAGCCGGCGCGGACGAGGTGCGTCGGTTCGTGGGATCCGGGACGCCACCGACCGGGAGGTCAGCCGTAAGGGACGACGGCGACCGGGCAGTGGACGTGGTGGATCGCGGCGTGGGCGACCGGGCCGAGGTGGTGGTGGCGCAGCGGCAGGTGGCGCAGGCGGCGGCCGAGGACGAGGAGGCGGGCCGTGGCGGCGGCGTCGACGAGTTCGACGGCGGGTTTGCCGCGGACGAGGTCGGCGGTGACCTCGACGTCGGGGTGGCGGGTGCGCAGCGGGTCGAGGGCCTCGGCGAGGCCGTTCCACTCGACGCTGGAGAGCTCGCCCTCCAGGCCGCCGATGGCGCCGTAGGCCATGTACTCGCTGCCGGCCGGCGGGGACCAGACGTGGACGACGCGCAGTGGTGCCGAGCGCAGGGCGGCGGCGCGGAAGGCGAAGGCCAGGACGTCCCCGGCGGGGTGGGCCAGGTCGATGCCGACGACGACCGGGCCGGCCGGTTCCTCGTGCTGGGCGCGGACCAGCACCACCGGGCAGGCGGAGCGGCGCAGCACCTCCTGGCTGACCGAGCCGACCAGGAAGCCGCGCAGGGTGCCCAGCCCGCGGGAGCCGAGCACCAGCACGGCGGCGCGGTGGGAGGCGGCCTCCAGGGCCTCGACCGGGTCGGCGGAGACCGCACTGGAGGAGACCGCCACCCCGGGCGTCAGGCCGCCGAGCGCGGACTCGCGGTCGGCGAGGTGGGCCAGGGCGCGGTGGTAGGTCTGGTCGCTGCCGACCACGTCCCGCTTGGGCCAGGGCCAGGCCTCGACGACTTCGAGCGGGACGGCGCGGCGCTGCGCCTCGTGGGCGGCCCACTCGGTGGCGGTCAGGCTCTCGGGCGAGCCGTCGAAGCCGACGATGACGGGCCCGCTGGCGGTGTCGGTCGGGGCGGGATCGGTCACGGCGCGCTCCTCAGGTTCCGCGGCGAGGGCCGGATCGGGCCGGATCGGGTCGGGCGGGGGTGGGGTCGGGCGGGGGTGGGGTCGGGCCGGCCCGGATCGGGCCGCTGGGCCGCGTTGGGTTTGCGACCCCCAGTATCGGTGCTGGCCGGGCCCGGCACCTCTCGGGGCCGCGTCCGCCCGCTCGCGCGGCGGTCGGCGATGCGCGGTTCTCCGCAGGGACAGGGGGCTTTGCCGGGAGGCAGGACGGGCCTTGTCTGTACATGGCCACAGGCCGCGCGCCCTTCGCACTCCCACGCCACTCCAGAAGGTCGGAAGCGGTGAACCTCCGCGCCACGGCCCGAAACCTCCTCCTCACCGGCCTGGTGGTCGCCTTCGCCACCGCCCTACGGCTGCGCGGCGAGGAGAAAAGTTCCGCCGGGCCGTCACACTCGTGGGCCGGGATCCGTCGGGTCAGTGAAAGCACCGATCACCCGAGAGGAACACGAGATGACCACCCAGCCGATCACCACCCAGCCGATCACCGCTCGTTCGATCTCCGCCGAGATCCCGCTGCGCCCCCGGATGGCCACCGACCCGGGGCAGCTCGTTCCCGAACTCGCCGACGTGTCGGCCGCGTTGTTCCGGGCCGTCGGCAACCGCTCGATCCCGCGCGGCCTGATCAGCCTGGTCCAGCTGCGGGCCGGACAGATCGCCGGCAGCACCTACCTGACCGTCCTGCACACCGGCTTCCTGCGCAAGGCCGGTGAGTCGGAGGAGCGGATCACCTCGGTGGCGACCTGGCAGGACTCGCCGTACCTGACCGCCCCCGAGCGGGCGGCCCTGGCCCTGGTCGAGGCCGTGCTGCAGCCCAGCCCGCACGGTGAGCGGGTGTCGGACGAGCTCTACGCCGAGGTGGCCGCGCACTTCGACGAGAAGGCGCTGGCCACCCTGATGCTCGCGATCGGGCAGGTCAACTTCTTCACGGCGATCGCGCTGATCGCCAAGCCCGTCCCCGGCCGGTCGTTCACCGACCCCTGGGCCTGAGTGACTGCTCGGACCGGTCCGTCGAGCGAGCCGCGCTCGACGGACCGGTCCGGGGAGGGCGGTGCGGCCTCCCCGGGCGGCCGGCTCAGCCGCGTTGCACGGTGACGCGGTCCACGGCCGTGCCGTCCTCGGTGACGGACCGCACCTCCATCCGGGCCGGCGCGCCGCCGGTGGCGGGGGTCACGTCCACCGCCACCAGGCAGTAGCCGGTGTAACGGACCCTGGACCAGGTGACCTTGACGGTCTGCTCGTGGCCGCTCCGGTCGGAGACCACCATCGGCACCGGGGCGTCGTTCCTGGTCTCGTGCCCGAGGTAGGTGTCGGAGGCGGGGAACTTGTAGAGCCCGCCGCCACCGCCGCCCGCGACGACGTACGTGGTGCCGTCCTTCACCGGGTTGACGGTGTCGCCGGACGCGACCTTGCGGGTGGCCTTGCCGGCGCGGATGGGGTCGGTCCGCTCGTAGACGTGGTTGTGGCCGCTGAGCACCAGGTCCACCTGGTACTTGTCGAACAGCGGGGCCCAGTCCTGCTGCGCGCCGAGTTCGGCGCCGTTGTCGTGGCAGGTGGAGTACGTGCACTGGTGGAGGTAGACGACGATGAAGTCGATGCCGGGGTCGGCGCGCAGGGCGGCGAGCCGGCTGTCCAGCCACGTCTTCTGCCGGCCCTTGGTGTGGTCGAGGTTGGCGGGGGTGTTGAAGCAGACGTCGTTGCCGTCGAGGCTGATCAGGCCGAGGTTCTGGTAGCGCCAGGAGTAGATGCCCGTGGACTGGCTCCAGGCGTTGTCGGGCATCGTGAACCGGGCGCGGACGCCGCCGTAGCCGTCGGCCCCGTACCACGGCTCCATCTCGTGGTTGCCGACCGCCACCATCCACGGGGTCCGCGCGGCGACGGGGTCGTTCTGCACGAAGAAGGAGTCCCACAGGCGGGCGTCGTAGGCGTCGTCGGTCTTGCCGCTGCCGCCGCTGTTGGCGTACGACAGGTCGCCCATGTGGAGGTGGAAGGCGGGGTCGAGGCCGGCGATCAGGTGGGCGGTGGCGGCGGCGTTGTAGCCGATGCCCTGGTCGCCGAAGGCCGTGAAGGTGAACCCGGCGCCGCGCCCGGGGGAGGGTGCGGTGCGGAAGCTCGCCACGTCGCCGAGCCGGCCGCCCTGGCCGGCCGGGTCGTGGCCCTGGTGGCCGACGACGTAGTAGTAGGTGGTGTCCGGGATCAGTTGGTCCACCTGCGCGTGCAGGTAGTACTGGGTGACGGTGGTGGGCTTGACCAGGGGCTGGTCCTCGACCGGGTGCTGCCAGGCGAGCTTGCTGACCAGGGTGCGGACCTCGGCGGCGATCGGGGCGCCGAGGTCGCCGGGCTGGAGGCCGATCCGGACGAAGGGAGCGGTCACCGCGTCCGGCACCTGCCAGGAGACGACGACCTGACGGGACGGGTCGGCGCCGAAGGCGAGGTGTCGGCCGAACGGCCGCAGCGCGGACCCGACGGCCCGGTCGCGCCGGGGCGAGGGGAGGGGCGGGATGTCGAGGGCGGTGGGGCGCGGGGCGGCGGCCCGGGCGGTGCCGGGCAGCAGGAGGCCGCCGGCGAAGGCCGCGCCGCCCGCCGCACCGACGCGCAGGAGGGAGCGCCGGGAGTGCCGTGGTGTCTCGGACATGGCATCAAGTTAGGAAACATTCCTAACATTTGACAAGAGGGCGGGCGGCACCGAATCGTGCGGACGGTGCCGCCGGCCGGGGCGCCGGGGCGGGCAGCGGTGTTCCGTGGCCGTCGGGGCCCGGCCACGGCCACCGGCGTTGCGCGGCGGGGCGGGTGCTGCCCGGCTGGGATGCTCTGCCGGTGGAGACGACGGACACCGGCCGGATCGAGGCGTTCAGCGACGGGGTGTTCGCGATCGCGATCACCCTGCTGGTGCTGGAGATCAAGATCCCGCAGGCGCACGGGGCGGCGGAGCTGTGGCGGGCGCTCGGGGCGCAGTGGCCGTCCTACTTCGCGTACGTGGTGAGCTTCCTGGTGATCGGCGTGGTCTGGGTGAACCACCACGCCTTGTTCGCCCACCTCGCCACGGTCGACCGCACCCTGATGTTCCTCAACCTGCTGCTGCTGATGCTGATCTCCGTGCTGCCGTTCCCGACCGCGGTGGTGGCGCAGAACCTGCGCAACGGCTCGGCGGCGAACGTCGCGGCAGCGGTGTACGGCGGGGTGATGGTCGGCCAGGCCGTGCTGTTCAGTGTCTTCTGGAACTACGCCACCCGCACCGGCCGCTGCTTCGACGCGTGGGTGGACGTGCCGGCGGCCCGGGCCGCCCGGTGGCGGTTCGAGGTGGGGCTGGTGGTCTACCCGCTCACCGTCGGCCTGGCGTTCCTCTCCGCCCCGGCGGCCCTCGCCGTGCACGGCCTGCTGGCGCTCTACTACGCGTTCAACCAGGTGCGGGTGCCGCTGCTGGCCCAGGGGCGGTGACCGGATCGTGGAACGGCGGGCGGGGGAGGGCAAGTTGTCGTAGCGTCCTTGGCCATGGACCACGACTTCGCCACCCGCTTCGCCCAGGACTGGGCCGCCGCCTGGAACTCCCACGACCTGGAGCGCATCCTCGCCCACTACACCGAGGACGTCGTCTTCGCCTCGCCCCGGATCGTCGAGTTGATCGGCGACCCCTCCGGCGAGGTGCACGGCAAGGAGGCCCTGCGGGTCTACTGGTCCAAGGGGCTGAAGCACCTGCCCGACCTGCACTTCACCGTCGAGGACGTCCGGGCCTCCGTGGACACCCTCGTCATCAACTACCGCAACGAGCGCGGCCGGGCCGTCGCCGAGGTGCTCACCTTCCGCGACGGCCTGGTCTGCCGCGGCTTCGGCGCGTACGGGCCGGAGGCGTAAAGCAGTTGGGATGCCCGGCGTCGTGTGCCCGGCAAGATCCGCCGGACAGGCCTAGCTAGCCGAGCAGGCGGGCCGGGAGGTACGGGGATTCGACGCGGACGGCCCAGCCGCGGCGCCGGGCGTGGCAGGCGAGGGCGAGGATGTCGAGGCTGATCGCGGCGTCGGGGTCGGTGGCGCGGTCGGCGACCGAGTAGTGGTCGCGGTGGGCTTCGAGGGCGTCGATCAGCGCCAGGTTGAAGCTGGTCTCGTCGCCCTCCACGAGCTGGGAGAAGAGGACGACCGGTGGCGGGAGGAAGCCCCAGTCCTTCGCCTTCTCGACCTCGCTCAGGGCCTGCTCGGTGGCCGGGAGCGGGTCGACGCCCCGGAGGTAGTCGTGCAGGGCGCGCCGGTAGGAGCCGTGCGCGGAGCGGTCGGCGGTGGAGTGGGTGGGGCCGGCCAGGACAATCGGGGCGAGGTCCTCTCGGACGCCGGTGATCAGGGCGAGGTCGAGGGCGAGCTGCCACGGCCCGGGGCCGGATTCCTCGCCCCGGGTGGCGGGGTAGCGGACGGTGCGGCCCTCGATGGTCACCTCGGCCTCGGTGCCGGGCTCGGTGAGGGCGATGCGGAAGAGCGCGGCACCCAGTTGGGAGGCCAGGCGCAGGCCGGCGAGCTGGGTGTCGGTGACGTCGGCGGACTGCGAGGCGCGGGCCCGGATGAGGAACGCCTGCTTGCTCAGGGCGCGGCCGAGCAGGTAGACGGCGTGGCGGTCGTCGGGCCCGGGGTTGATCGCCTCCCGGGTGCGCCGCTCGTACAGTGCCTCGGTGTCGGGGCTGAGCGGGAGGGCCGGACTCGGTCGGTCGATGCGGACGGGCCCGGCGGCGAGCTGGGCGACGGCGTCGGGGCGCCGGGCGCGGCCGAGGCCTTCGACGCGGGGACCGGGGCCCGCGAAGCCGGTGACCAGGGTGTGCGGCAGGTAGTCGGTGTCGACGGCGGGGAGCCAGCCGTGGGCGCGGTGGGCGAGCGCGGCGAGGGCGAGCGGGAGCAGCGGGAGGAGGCTGCGGGGGCGGGTGCCGTCGGCGCGGTCGAGGAGGGCGAGCATCCCGGAGTCGAAGGCCTCGCGGTCTTCGGCGGCGAGGGCGCGCAGGGTGTGGAGGGCCTGGGTGGCGTCGCTGTCCCGGTCCTCGATCAGGGCCAGCGCGGCGTCGATGGCGGCGAGCCGCTGCTCGGGGGTCTCGGCGTCGGGGGCGTTCTCGTCGCGGGTGTCGCCGAAGAGGTGGGCCATGAAGCCGTTGACGAGCTGGGCGGCGGAGTAGCCGCCGCCGGCGGGCATGGTCTGCCAGGTGAAGGCCAGGGCCTCGCCGTGCCGGGCGAGCCTGTCGGAGAGGATCGCGAGGCAGAGCGCGTCGAGCCAGTACTGCGGGAGGACGAGCCCGCGGCGCACGCTCCCGTCCGCGTCCTCGGGGTCGTAGCTCATCCCGAAGTTCGGGTAGTCGAGGAACACCTGGAAGGTGTCGCGGGCGTAGTACGCGGCGAACGCGATCGCGCCGGCGGCGGCCTCGGTGGCGTCCTTGAGGACGGCCTCGGCCTCGGGGGTGTCGAGGGCGGGGGAGTCGGCGGAGAGCGCGCCGAGGTAGTCGAGGAACTCGTCGGCGATCAGCCGCCATTCGGTGGCCGTCATCAGGCCGGCGCGGGAGTAGGAGTGGACCATCCCCCCGATCCGGTCGGCGAAGCCCTCGCGGGCCGCCGAGACCGCCGACTGGTCCATCTGGTGACGCTTGATCCGCACAGCTCTGCTCCTTGATCCCTTGCCTGGTCGCCAGCCTAGGCGTGGGGTCCGACAGCGGGCCGTGCGGGGTCGGTCGGTGGTGGGCGCGGTGTTTCAAGCGCCGTTTGAGAAACGTCGTGATCGTGCTGGGCCCTGTTCGGCAGGAGCGGCCGGACAGGGCCCACCACCCTCCGGTCGGTCAGACGACGGTCAGGACGATCTTGCCGGTGGTGCGGCCCTGCTCGCCGAGTTCGTGGGCCTTGGCGGCCTGGTCGAGCGGGAGGACGGTCTCGACCACGGGCCGCAGCACGCCCCGGTCGGCCAGGGCGGTGAGCTCGCGCAGGCCCAGGTGGTCGGGCTCGACGAGGACCCAGGCCGCCCGTACGTCGTCGCGGGCCGTGGGGACGTCGCCCGGGCCGGGCAGGGTGATCAGGCGGCCGCCGGGCCGCAGGACCAGCAGCGAGCGCTCGGCGGTCTCGCCGCCGAGGCCGTCGAGCACCACGTCCACGTCGGACACGGCCTCCTCGAAGCGGACCGCGCGGTAGTCGATCACCTCGTCCGCGCCCAGTTCGCGCAGCAGCCCGTGCTTGCCCGCGCTGGCGGTGCCGATGACGTGGGCGCCGCGGGCCTTGGCGATCTGGACGGCCAGGTGGCCGACCCCGCCGGCCGCCGCGTGCACCAGCACCCGCTCGCCGGGGCGCACGTCCGCCGCGTCGACCAGGGCCTGCCAGGCGGTCAGCCCGGCCAGCGGCAGCGCCGCCGCCTCCACGTGGGTCAGGCCGGCCGGCTTCGGGGCGAGGTGCCGGGCCGGTGCCACCACGTACTCGGCGTAGGCGCCCGCCTGGCGCGGGAAGAGCGGCATCCCGTAGACCTCGTCACCGGGGCGGTGGATGCCCACCCCGGGGCCGACGGCCTCGACCGTGCCGGACACGTCCCAGCCGACGGCGGGCACGGCACCCCACTCGATGAGGCCCCCGCTGGCCCGGGTCTTCCAGTCCACCGGGTTCACCCCGGCCGCGTGCACCCGCACCAGGACTTCGTTCAGCCCGGGCTCGGGCCGCGCCAGCTCCCGCTCGACCAGCTGCTCGGGACCGCCCCACTGCTCCACCACCACTGCACGCATGACCGTGTGCCTCGTTCTCTTCGGATCCGGTTGGTTCGCGTCGCCGCCGGGGCTCCCCGGCGGCGACGCGGTCAACGATCCGGCATCCGGGCCGCTCGCGGGGTTGGCCGTCCGGCCACTATGTGACAGGATCTGGCCATGGGCAGGATTCGGTCGGTAACACCGCAGAACACCTCGGACCGGGCGTCGGTGGCCCCCGGTCCGCACCGGATCGCCGTGTTGGCCCTGCCCGGGGTCCCGCCGTTCGAACTGGGCATCCCCTCCCGGGTGTTCGGCAGCGCCCAGGACGCCGAGGGCCGCCCGCTCTACGAGGTCACCGTCTGCACGGCCGACGGAACCGCCGTCCTCAGCGACGCCGGCTTCACCGTGCAGCCGGCCGCCGGCCCCGAGGCCCTGGCCGCGGCGGACACCGTGATCATCCCGCCCACCCACGCGATGCCGGAGCTGGCCCGCGGCGGCCCGCTGCCGCCCGAGGTCACCGCGGCCGTCGCCCGCATCCGCCCCCGCACCCGGCTGGTGTCCATCTGCTCCGGCTCCTACGTGCTCGCCGCGGCCGGACTGCTCGACGGCCGGCCGGCGACCACCCACTGGAACCTCGCCCCCGAGTTCCGCCGGGCCTACCCGGCGGTCAAGCTCGACGAGGAGGTCCTCTTCGTCGACGACGGCGACGTGCTCACCTCCGCGGGAGTGGCCGCGGGCGTCGACCTCTGCCTGCACATCATCCGCCGCGACCACGGCGCGGCCATCGCCAACCGGGCCGCCCGGATGTGCGTCGTGCCGCCGTGGCGGGACGGCGGGCAGGCCCAGTACATCGACCGTCCCGTCCCGGACCCCACCGTCGCCGACACCACCGCCACCCGGGCCTGGGCCCTCGACCACCTCGGCGAACCGCTGCCCCTCACCCGGCTCGCCGAGCACGCCCGGATGAGCCTGCGCTCCTTCACCCGGCGCTTCCGCGACGAGGTCGGCATGACCCCGGTCCAGTGGCTCACCGCCCAGCGGCTCGAACTGGCCAAACAGCTCCTGGAGACCACGGACCTGTCCGTCGACCTGGTCGCCCACCGGGCCGGCTTCGGCACCGCGAACTCCCTGCGCGCCCACATGCGGGCCTCGTTCGGCGTCTCACCCGCCTCCTACCGCCGCACCTTCGGCACCGACGACCGGGTACCCGCGCTCAGGTGACGGCCGGGCGGGCGCGGTCAGGGGGGTGGTGCGGGCAGTTCCACCGTGACGCGCAGGCCGCCGCCGGGCCGTGGGGCGAGGGTGAGGGTCCCGTCGTGCGCCCGGGTGATGGAGCGGACGATCGCCAGGCCGAGCCCGACGCCCGCGTGGTCGGTGCGGATCCGGCCGGTGCCGCGCTGGAACGGTTCGGTGAGCGTCGCGACCAGTTCCGGGGCGAGCGGCTCGCCCGTGTTGTCGACGGTCAGCAGCGCGGCCCCGGGGCGGACCCGGGTGTCGACCCGTACCGTGCCGCCCGCGGGCAGGTTGTGGACGATCGCGTTGTGCACGAGGTTCACGGTGAGCTGGAGCAGGAGCGCCGGCGATCCGGTCGTGGGGGCGACGGTGCCGGAGGTCTCCAGGGTGACGCCGTGCCGTTCCGCGAGCGGCAGGAGGGTCTCGGTGGCCTCCTCCGCCAGCAGGGACAGGTCGACGCGCTCCCGGGCGAAGGAGCGCCGGTCGGCCCGGCTGAGCAGGAGCAGCGCCTCGGTGAGTTCGATCGCCCGGGTGTTGACGACGTGGAGGCGGTCGATGATCTCGCGGGCGTCCCGGTCGGGATCGGTGCGGGCGACGTCGAGGAGTGCCTTGGAGGTGGCCAGCGGGGTGCGCAGCTCGTGCGAGGCATTGGCGGCGAACCGCTGCTGTTCGCCGACGTGCGCTTCGAGCCGGGCCAGCATCGTGTCGAAGGCATCGGCGAGTTCCCGGAACTCGTCCGCGCGGCCGGGTAGTCGGATCCGGTGCGCGAGCGACCCGGTGGAGGCCTGCCGGGTGGCCTCGGTGATGCGGGTCAGCGGGGCCAGCACCCGGCCGGCCAGGACCCACCCGCCGACCAGGCCGAACACCAGCAGGAACGCCAGCACCACGGCCGCCCTGGGGGCGAAGACGCGCAGGAGGTTCGACCGGACGGGGAACACCCCGTGGGTCGGGGTGTCGGTGGCGCCGGCGATCAGGAACGCCCGGTCGGGGACGTAGCGCAGCAGGAACAGCCACACCGCGGCGAGCAGCAGGACGGCGGCGACCATCAGGAACCCGGCGTAGCTGAGGGCGAGTTTCAGCCGGACGCTCGGCCCTGGTGACCGGGGCTCCGGACAGGACCTAGCCACGCCGCCCGCCTTCGCCTGACGTCGACCCGGATGCCGCCCCCGGCCCGTCCGGCGCCGTGTCGATGCGGTAGCCGACGCCCGGCACGGTGGCGATGATCCAGGGTTCACCGAGGCGCTTGCGCAGCGCCGAGACGGTGATCCGCACGGCGTTCGTCAACGGGTCGGCGTTCTCGTCCCAGGCCCGTTCCAGCAGTTCCTCGGCGCTGACCACGCCGCCCTCCGCGGCGACGAGGACGTCGAGCACGGCGAACTGCTTCCTGGTCAGCGCGACGAAGCGGCCGTCCCGGTAGACCTCGCGTCGGAACGGATCCACCCGCAGGCCCGCGAGTTCCCGTACCGGGGGCCGGCTGTGGCCGCGTCTGCGGTCCAACGCCCTGAGTCTGAGGGCGAGTTCACGGAGCTCGAAGGGCTTGGTGAGGTAGTCGTCGGCGCCGAGTTCGAACCCGGAGGCCTTGTCGTCGAGGCGGTCGGCCGCGGTGAGCATGAGGATCGGCAGGCCGCTGCCGGAGGCGACGATGCGCCTGGCGATCTCGTCACCGGACGGCCCGGGGACGTCGCGGTCGAGGACGGCGATGTCGTAGGTGTTGACGGCGAGCAGTTCCAGCGCGGTGTCCCCGTCACCGGCGATGTCGGCCGCGATCGCCTCCAGTCGCAGGCCGTCCCGGATGGCCTCGGCCAGGTAGAACTCGTCCTCGACGATCAACACGCGCATCCCCCGATGCTATGAGCCGGTGCCTATCGTCCGCGTATCGGAAATCGCATACGGCCCGGCAACACCGTGCCGCGTTGACTGGCGGCATGAACCACGAGCAGGACGCGACGATGACCGCGGGGGAGCGCCCGGCGCCGATGACGGGGGCTGGATCGGGGGCGGGAACAGGGGCGGGGACGGGAACGGGGGAGCCGGGCGGTGCTCGGGGGAGCGGCCGGCGCGCGGCGCTGCGCCGGGCGGTCCGCGCCCTCTCCCGGCCCGAGCCGTGGCGGCGCGGGCCGCTCCTCACGGCGCTCGCGCTGCTGCTCGGCCTGGTCCTGCTGCTGCACGCGGAGATCCCGAACGCCGGCTGGCACCTCGGCAGTCTGGTGGAGACCTTCCTGCCGTGGTTCGGCCTGTTCGTCCCGCTGCTGCTGGCCGCCGCGCTCTGGCGCCGCTCCGCCGCCGCGGTGCTGGCGCTGCTGCTGCCCGTCGTGGCGTGGCTCAACCTGTTCGGTGGCCTGCTCACCGACAAGTCCCGCCCCGGCGGTGACCTCACCGTGGTCGAGCAGAACGTGAACGCCGACAACCCCGACCCGGCCGGCACCGCCCGCCACCTGGCCGGCTCCGGCGCTGACCTGCTGGCCCTGGTGGAGCTGGCCCCGCAGGCCGTGGGCACGTACGAGACGGGGTTGGCGGCGGGGTACCCCTACCACGTGGTGCGGGGCACCGTCGGCCTCTGGAGCAGGCTGCCGCTGGGCGAGGTCCAGACGATCGACGTCGTGAACTACGGGCCGCTGGCCGACCGCAAGCCGGCGAACGACAAGACGGCCGGGAACCGGGCGCTGCGCACCACGGTGGTCACCGAGCGCGGGCCGCTGGCGGTGTACGTGGCACACCTGGGATCCGTCCGGGTGTACCCCGGGGCGGGCTTCGCGACGGCCTCGCGCGACATCGGCGTGCAGGCGCTCGGCAGGGCCCTGGCCGCCGACCCGAGCGAGCGGACACTGCTGCTCGGCGACCTGAACGGCAGCCTGGACGACCGCGCGTTCGCCGGCCTCACCGCACGGATGCGCTCGGCCCAGGAGACGGCCGGGGACGGCTTCGGCTTCAGCTATCCGGCGTCCTTCCCGGTGGTGGGGATCGACCAGATCCTGGTCCGCGGCGTGACGGCGACGAGCTCCCGGGTCCTGCCGGACACCGGCAGCGACCACCTGCCGGTCGCGGCCGGCATCAGCTGGTGAACACTCCGGCCCGCCTGGCCTCCGTCCCCGCCGACCGGCCGCCGTTCCGCTGACCGGCCGCCTGGCCGCCGTCCCCGCCGACCGGCCGCCGCCCCGCCGCCCCGCTGACCGGCCGCCGGACGGGTGGATTGCGTGGCTGACGGCGCGCGGCGGCGGCCTGGGGCGCGCCCCGCCGTTCACACTCCCGCCGTACGGCGGACGGCGGCACCGAGGAACCGGGGCCGCGCCGCCCGGACGAGGGAGGACCTCGATGCATCGTCACGGCGCAGCCAGTCGCACCGCCCACGGCCCCGGCCGGGCCGTCGCCGCGCCCGCGCTGGCGGGCCTGCTGCTGAGCGGCCCGCTGCTCGCCGGATGCACCTCCGCGGCCGCCACCGACCCCGAGGCCGCCCCCACCCCGAACCCCTCCTCCGCCCCGGCGACCGCGCCGCCCGCCCAGCCGGCGCCGCAGCTGACGGAGCAGCAGGTGAACGCCTCCGTGGGCCGGATCGACGGCTACGTGCAGGACGCGATGGCCAAGACCGGTGTCCCCGGGGTGGCGATCGCGGTGGTGTATCAGGACAAGGTGATCCACGCGAAGGGCTTCGGGGTCCGTGAGCTGGGCAAGCCGGACCAGGTGGATCCGGACACCGTGTTCCAGCTGGCGTCGGTCTCCAAACCGATCTCCTCGACGGTGGTCGCCGGGGCGGTGGGCCAGAAGGTCGCGAAGTGGGACGACCCGGTCACCGTCCATGACCCGGGCTTCGCCCTGGCCGACCCGTACGTGACGAGCCATGTGACGATCGCCGACCTGTTCTCGCACCGCAGCGGCCTGCCGGACCACGCCGGGGACCTGCTGGAGGACCTCGGCTACCAGCGCGACTACATCGTCCAGCACCTGCGCGACCAGCCGCTCGGCCCGTTCCGGGCGAGCTACGCCTACACCAACTACGGCCTGACCGAGGCGGCCGCGGCCGTCGCCAAGGCCAAGGGGGTGGCCTGGGAGGACCTCGCGGCGGACCTCCTCTACCGGCCGCTGGGGATGAACTCGACCAGCTCGCGCCGCTCCGACTACGACAACGCGACGGACAAGGCGGCGGCGCACGTCAAGACGGCCGCCGGCTGGCAGGTCAGTACCACCGAGAACGCCGACTCCCAGTCGCCGGCCGGCGGGGTGAGCTCCACGGTGCAGGACCTCGCCCGGTGGATGCGGCTGCAGCTCTCCGACGGGAAGTTCGAGGGCCGGTCGGTGATCGACCCGGCCGCCCTGAACGAGACCCGCACCCCGCAGTACGTCAACAGCCCGCCGAGGGCGGCCGCCGGCACCGCCGGGTTCTACGGCCTGGGCTGGAACGTCGGCACCGACCCCCAGGGCCGGCTGCGGCTGAACCACTCGGGCGGCTTCGAGCTGGGCGCGGCGACCACGGTGACCCTGCTGCCCTCCGAGCAGCTGGGGATCGTGGTGCTCACCAACGGCCAGCCGACCGGCCTCCCGGAGGCGGTGGCCGAGGAGTTCTTCGACGTCGCCCAGGAGGGCCGGGAGACGGTGGACTGGCTGGGCTTCTTCGGCACGGTGGTGCCCGCCGCCGCGGCGAGCCCGGTCTCGAAGACCGACTACGGCAAGCCGCCGGCGAGCGCCGCCCCGGCCAAGCCGAACTCCGCGTACACCGGGACGTACGCCAGCGGCTACTACGGGCCGTTGACCGTGACCGAGCAGGACGGCGGCCTGGTGATGACGGTGGGGCCGGCCAAGCTCCAGTACCCGCTCCAGCACTTCGACGGCGATGTGTTCAGCTTCCTGAGCAAGGGGGAGAACGCGGTCGGCCTGTCCGGGGTGACCTTCAGCGTGGGGGCGGACGGGAGGGCCGGGAAGGTGGTGGTCGAGCAGCTCGACGTGGACGGCCTGGGAACCTTCACCCGCGGCTGACCCGGACGCTGCGAGCGCCGGCCCCACCCCGGGGCCGGCGCTCCGCCTCGGGGCCGGCCCCCGCCGCAGGGTCACCCCCCGCCGCAGGGTCACCCCCCCGCCGCGGGGCCGGCGCTCCGTCAGTATCTATACGAATAATCCACCCGCGCGAGTGGCGTCGGCGTAGTGCTCCCGCTGCGCTCCGGTCGGCACGCCTATAAAGGGCCGGTCATGTTGATCGACTGATGGGTTCTCACCATGTTGCAGGCAGCTATGCGGGTGCTCACCGCCGTCTCCCTCGCCTCCGCCCTGTGCACCGTCGCCGTCGCCCCGGCCGTCGCCGCCCCGGCCGGGCCGTCCGTTCCCGCCCCGCGCGCGGCCGACGACGACGACCTGACCACCCCCTGCGGGCCGGTCCGCGACTACCGGGCCTCGGACTGGTGGAGCACCACGACCGAGCCGCAGATCGCCCAGACCGTCGCGGGCCAGGCGACGGCGGAGCGCTGGCAGTGGCGCAACGACGTCAACACGCTCTGGCGCGGCGACACCCGGGAGAACGTCGAGGACATCTTCCGCGGCGGCTTCACGCCGCGCGGCGAGCAGGTGACCCCGCTCGCCGAGTACATCGTCAAGGGCGGCGGGCAGAACAGCGCACACCTGAGCACCAGTTGCACGCAGTGGGTGGCCCAGAAGTTCGCCACCTACGGGGACACCAAGACCGGCTGGGTGTACGAGATGTACGCCCCCGGAGGGATCGACGTCAACGCCACCGCCCGGCTGAACGGCTACCAGTCGCCGTACCTCTGGAACAAGGAGATCGACTTCCCCGGCGGGGTCGAGGGCCGGTACATCAAGGGCGCCTGCAAGTACCACCTGCTCTCCACCGACCCGAACACCAAGATCAGCATCTTCGAGAACCTCGGCTGCAAGTCCAACTCCGGATTCGCGCCGTACCCGAACGTGCCCGCCGGCTCCTGACCGCCCCGCGCGGAGCGGAGGTCGCTCCACCGCCCCCGGAGCTGCGGCGTCGCCCCGTTCGGCGGGCGTCCGACGGGTGGTGGGGCGCCCTCCGCGCAAACTTGTCTGACCAAGTTCGGCCTGTGTTCGCCCGCGCGCCCTTCCCCGGGCGGCGTGGAACCGGTACCTATGTCCCGCCCGTGGTGCACCGCCACGGCACCCACCCTCATGCAACCAACGGGACGAGGTACCCCATGCGACTGCGCTGGAGCCCCATCGGCGGACTGCTCGCCACCCTCCCGCTCGTCGGCGCCCTGGTCGTCGCCGCCCCCGGCACCGCCCAGGCGGCTGGCGGCAGCGGCAACCTGATCGTCAACGGCGACGCGGAGGCCGGCGGTTACTGCACCAACGACTGGAGCGCGGCCACCACCGTCCCCGGCTGGACCGTCCAGGCCGGCGGCGTCGACGTGATGTGCTCCACGGTCGGCTCCTTCGGCCTGCCGACCGACGGACAGGCTCCCGGCAAGGCCTTCTTCGGGCCGGGCAACTTCGGGGACGGCTCGATGAGCCAGACCGTCGACGTCTCCTCGGCGGCCGGCGCGATCGACGGCGGCGGCGTGCACTACGACCTCGCGGGCTGGCTGGGCGGTTGGACCACCTACGGCGGCTACGCCGCGGTGAGCCTGCACTTCCAGGGCGCCGACGGCAGCCCGCGCGGCGCGACCGCCAAGCTGCCCACCGTCTCCGCCACCGACCGGGGCCTGGGCACCAAGTTCCTCTCCCGCAGCGCCACCGGAGCCGTCCCGGCCGGCACCCGCTCGATCCAGGTCGAGGTGCAGTTCCTCTCCACCACGAACGAGACCGGCTACCTGGACAACCTCTCGCTCACCCTCGACACCCCGGTCGCCGCGCCCGCGCCGGTCGCCCCGCCGGCCTCCCGGGTGCCGGGCTACGACCACGTGTTCACCGTCATGATGGAGAACACCGACTACGCCCAGATCATGAACGACCCGGCGGACACCCCGTTCATCCACGGCCTGATGGCCCAGGGCGCCACCCTCACCGACTCGCACGGCGTCTACCACCCCAGCGACGAGAACTACCTGGCCATCGCGGGCGGCGACACCTACACCAAGGGCGCCACCTACTGGCCCAACATCAACTCCCCGCAGCGCAACCTCGGCGACACCATCGAGGGCGCCGGCAAGACCTGGAAGGCCTACGAGCAGGGCATGGGCACGCCCTGCAACACCACCACCCAGTACGACGCCAAGTACGAGCCCGACGACGCGCCGTTCATCAACTACACCGACATCAGCGGCAACCCGGCCCGCTGCGCGGCCCACCTGTTCGACACCACCCAGCTGACCACCGACCTCAGGTCGGCCGCCACCACCCCGAACTTCTCCTGGATCGCCGCCGACGACTACTACGACGGCGAGGCCTCCGGCAACGGCAACGCCACCAGCCTCAAGACCCAGGACGGCTGGCTGCAGCAGACCCTCGCCCCGGTGCTGTCCTCGCCCGCCTGGACCCAGGACCGCTCCCTGCTCCTGCTGACCTGGGACGAGAGCTCCGGCGAGGCCTACAACCACCTCGCCACCATCGCCGTCGGCTCCCAGGGCACCGTCCCGGCCGGCACCAGCAGCCCGCTGCACTACGACCACTACGGCATCGGCCGTACCATCGAGTCCGCCCTCGGACTGCCCGGCCTCACCGCCAACGACACCTACGCCACGCCGCTGAACGCCGCCTTCGCGCCGTCAACCGCGACCGGCCCGACCCTGACCGGCGACCTCGGCGCGGTGGCCAACGGCGGCAACCTCACCCTGCGCTACGCCCTGCCGACCGCCGCCCAGGCCGGCGCCAAGAACTGGGTCGGCTTCTACCCGGCGGGCGTCACCCCGGGCTCCCGCTCCTCGCTGACCTGGTCCTACGCCCCGAACCAGAGCGGCGCCCTCACCTTCGCCACCGGCAAGCTCGGTGGCCCGGGCCGCTACGACGCCTACCTCCTGGCCAACGACGGCTACTCCGTCCTGGCCGGCCCGTTCACCGTCACCGTCGGCTGACGACCGGCGGCTGAGGGGGCCCGCCCGCCGGGCCCCCACGGCCACCGACGCCCGCGCCGCGCGCGGGCGAGTTCGGCGCGCGCGGCCCACCGGAACGCTGCGAAAACGCTGCGACTACCCGGGCGGCTCGCGACCGCGCGACGCTCGGAGGGTGCAGGCAATCACCGACCGGCCGTCCACCGGCGCCGCAGACACCGACCGCGCGTCGGCCGAGCGGGCTCCGGCGCCCCGACGTAGGCTCGCGGCCGTGACCGCCCCGCCCGCTCCCGCCCCGGCCGGACTGACCACCGGGGCACTCGCCCGACGGCTCGGCGTCTCGCCCACCACCATCCGCTCCTGGGAGCGCCGCTACGGCATCGGCCCGGCCCACCGCGCGCCCGGGCGGCACCGGCGGTGGGAGCCGGACGACGTGGCCGTGCTGGAGGAGATGTGCCGGCTCACCGCCCGGGGCGTCAACCCCGCCGAGGCCGCCCGGGTCGCCCTGGCGGGCGCCGCCCCCGCCCCGCCGGAGCCGGGGACCGGTACGGCCTCCGGCGGCAACACCCTGCCCGTGGGCACCGTACGCCCCGAGTGCCGGGGCCTGGCCCGTGCCGCCGTACGGCTGGACGCCCTCGAGATGGCGTTGATCCTGCGCCGCAGCGTGGACGCGCTCGGCCCGGTCACCGCCTGGACGGAGGTGATGACCCCCGCGCTGCGGGCGGTCGGGCGCAAGTGGGCCACCGAGGGCGAGCGCTACGTCGAGGTGGAGCACCTGCTGTCCTGGCACGTCTCCGCCGCCCTGCGCCGGGCCGCCGACCGGGCCGAGTCGCTTCCCGGCCTGGCCGAGTCGCCCCCGGGACCGGCCGCGCTGCTCGCGGGGATGCCCACCGAGCTGCACGCCCTCGCGCTGGAGGCGCTCGCCGCCGCCCTGGCCGAGCGCGGCCTGCCGTTCCGGATGTTCGGCCCCGCCCTGCCGCCCGAGGCGCTGCTGGAGGCGGTGCGGCGGACCGGTCCGCCGGCCGTCCTGCTGTGGTCCCAGGTCACCCGCACCGCCGACCGGGCCCTGGTGGAGCGGGTGGTCCGGACGACCTGGGGCCCGCAGGGCGCGCGCACCCGACCGGTGGTGCTGGTCGCCGGCCCCGGCTGGACCGGCCCCCGCCGCCCGCCGGGCACCCTGCGGCCCCGCGACCTCACCGCCGCTCTCGACCTGCTGGAGGGCCTGCTGCGCTGACCGGGGCCGGGTAGGCGTACCACGGACGGAACGAAGAGAACGGAAGGAGCGGACGGTGGACCAGCCAATCCCGACCGGACGTCACTGCCTGGTCACCGGCGCCACCGGCTACATCGGCGGGCGGCTCGTGCCCCAGCTGCTCGCGGCCGGCCACCGGGTGCGCTGCCTGGCCCGCGACCCCGGACGGCTGCGCGACCAGCCGTGGCGCGACCAGGTCGAGGTGGCCACCGGCGACGTCACCCGGCCCGAGACCCTGGACGGCGCCTTCGACGGCGTCGAGGTCGCCTACTACCTCGTCCACTCGCTCGGCACCGGATCGGACTTCGAGGCCACCGACCGGCGCGCCGCCCGCGCCTTCGCCCACGCGGCCGCCCGGGCCGGAGTGGGCCGGATCGTCTACCTCAGCGGG
The DNA here is from genome assembly GCF_042724935.1 of Kitasatospora sp. NPDC127060. Classification (NCBI taxonomy): domain Bacteria; kingdom Bacillati; phylum Actinomycetota; class Actinomycetes; order Kitasatosporales; family Streptomycetaceae; genus Kitasatospora; species Kitasatospora sp. NPDC127060. The sequence goes on along the minus strand of NZ_JBHXEG010000015.1, from coordinate 45,468 downwards.
CTGCTGCCCGCCGGGGTGCCGGAGGCCGGGCTGTCCCCGCACCTGCGCTCGCGCGCCGAGGTCGGCCGGGTGCTGCGGTCCGCCGGGGTGCCCACCGCCGAACTGCGGGCCGCCGTCATCATCGGCTCCGGCTCGGCCTCCTTCGAGATGCTCCGCTACCTGACCGAACGGCTGCCCGCGATGGTCACCCCGCGCTGGGTCAACACCCGGATCCAGCCCATCGCCGTCCGGGACGTGCTGCGCTACCTGGTGGCCGCCGCCGGCCTGCCGCCGGAGGTGGACCGGGCCTTCGACATCGGCGGGCCGGAGGTGCTCACCTACCGGCTGATGATGCAGCGCTACGCCCGGGCCGCCGGCCTGCCGCCCCGGCTGATCGTGCCGGTGCCGGTGCTGACCCCGGCGCTCTCCAGCCTCTGGGTCGGCCTGGTCACCCCGGTGCCCGGCCCGCTTGCCCGCCCGCTGGTGGAGTCGCTGCGGCACGAGGTGGTCTGCCACGAGCACGACATCGCCCGCTGGATCCCCGACCCCCCGCAGGGCCTCACCGGCTTCGACCGCGCCGTGGAACTCGCGCTGCGCCGCATCCGCGAGGCCGGGGTCACCACCCGCTGGTCCTCCGCCTCGCTCCCAGGCGCCCCCAGCGACCCGTTGCCCACCGACCCCGACTGGGCCGGCGGCAGCCTCTACCAGGATTTGCGGGAACGGCGGGTGGCTGCCGACCCGGCCGCCCTGTGGCGGGTCGTGGAAGGCGTCGGTGGCGAGAACGGCTGGTACTCCGTCCCGTTCGCCTGGGCGCTGCGCGGCACCGTCGACCGGCTGGCCGGCGGCGTCGGACTGCGCCGCGGCCGGCGCGACCCGGACCGCCTGCGGGTCGGTGACGCCCTCGACTTCTGGCGGGTCGAGGAGATCGAGCCCGGACGCCTGCTGCGGCTGCGGGCCGAGATGCGCCTTCCCGGTCTGGCCTGGCTGGAGCTGCGGGTCGACCCGGACGGCGCGGGCGGGGCGCTCTACCGCCAGCGCGCGCTGTTCCACCCGCACGGACTGGCCGGCCACGCCTACTGGTGGTCGGTGGCGCCGTTCCACTCCCTGGTGTTCGACGCGATGGCGCGCAACATCACCGAACGCGCCCGCCGGGCCGGGCCGCACCCCTGACCCTCCTCGCACCCCCGAAAAAGCCAATCGCAAAAAAGCCAATCGCACCCGCACCCGCTCCGAGGCCCCGCCGATGACCGTCTCGATCGCCCTGTTCACCCAGGACCTCCGCCTGCACGACAACCCCGTGCTGCACGCCGCCCGCGCCGCCGCCGAGCAGGTGGTGCCGCTGTTCGTCCTCGACCCCGCCGTCGAGGCGGCCGGCTTCGCCGCCCCCAACCGGCTGGCCTTCCTGGCCGACTGCCTCACCGACCTGGACGCCTCGCTGCGCCGCACCGGCTCCCGGCTGATCGTGCGCCGGGGCGCGACCGACGAGCAGACGGCCCGGGTGGCCGCCGAGGCCGGCGCCGGGACGGTGCACCTCGCCGCCGGGGTCAGCGCCTTCGCCCGGCGGCGCGAGGCCCGACTGCTCGCCCGGTTCGGCGACCGGCTGCACGTCCACGACGGCTCGGTGACCGTCGTCCCGGCCGGGCGGATCACCCCGGCCGGCCGCGACCACTACGCCGTCTTCACCCCGTACCACCGCGCCTGGCAGCAGGTGCCGCACCGCACCGTGCTGGACGCGCCCCGGGTGATCCGCACGCCGGGCGGCATCGGCAGCGAGAACCTCGTGGTCACAGGCCAGATCTCGCCGGGCCTGCCGGTCGGCGGCGAGACCGCTGCCCGGGAACGGTGGAGGCGCTGGGACGTCGACTCCTACGCCGACGTCCACGACGACCTGGCGGCCGACGACACCTCCCGGCTCTCCCCCTACCTGCACTTCGGCTGTCTGTCGCCCACCGAGCTGACCGCCCGCGCCCTCCAGCGCGGTGGCCCCGGCGCCGAGGCCTTCGTCCGCCAGCTCGCCTGGCGCGACTTCCACCACCAGGTCCTCGCCGCCCGGCCCGACGCCGCGCACCGCGACTACCGCACCCGGGACGACCACTGGCACCGGGACGAGCGGGAGGCCGAGGCCTGGCGGCAGGGCCGCACCGGCTACCCGATCGTCGACGCCGGGATGCGCCAACTCGCCCACGAGGGCTGGATGCACAACCGGGCCCGACTGCTGACGGCGAGCTTCCTCGCCAAGTCGCTCCACCTGGACTGGCGGATCGGCGCCGCCCACTTCCTGTCCCTGCTGGTGGACGGCGACGTGGCGAACAACCAGCTCAACTGGCAGTGGGTGGCCGGGACCGGCACCGACACCCGGCCCAACCGGGTGCTCAACCCGCTGCGCCAGGCCGACCGCTACGACCCCGCCGGGGACTACGTACGGCGCTGGGTACCGGAGTTGGCCCACCTGCCGGGCCCGGCCGTGCACCGCCCCTGGCTGCTCGCCCCCGACTACCCGGAGCCGCTGATCGCCCCCGACACCCTGTCGGCCCGGCTGCGCTCGGCCCGCGACCTGGACTGAACCGGAACCCGGACTGGCTCAGCCCTCAGCCCTCAGCCCTCAGCCCTCAGCCCTCAGCCCTCCGTCCTCGGTGCCGGTGCCGGTGCCGGTGTCGTAGCGCAGCCGGGCGGACTCGATGTCGTTGATGTACTGCTCCGCCCAGGCCCGCACCGCCGCCGGCGGCGGTCCGGCAGGTGTCACGGCGCGCAGCAGCCGTCGCTCCGCAGCGCCTGGCCGATCGCGAGCCAGTCCTGCTCCGGACCGGACTGCTGCTCCGGAGCGGACGGGCGGGCGGCCGTCGGGGTCGGGGCGCCCGCGCCCACCAGGTCGGCGCGCCGGAACACGATGCCGTCGCGCATCACCCAGGACGTCCGCGCCAGGTCCGCGAAGTCGTGGAACGGGTTCCCCTCGACCACCGTCAGGTCGGCGAGCTTGCCCGGTTCCACCGTCCCGAGCTCGTCCGCCAGCCCGAACAGCCGGGCCGGCGCCGCCGTGGCCGTGCGCAGCGCCTGGGCGGGGGACAGGCCCGCGTACTGGTGCAGCGCGCGCAGGCCGAGGTGCACCTGGAGGCCGACCGGGGTGAGCGGGGCGTCCGTGCCGAGGGCCAGTGCGCCGCCGTCCGCGATGATCGTCCGGTAGACCTCCATCTCCCGCCGGACGGCGCGCCGCTGCTCGGCGGTGACGGCCGTCCGGGCCTGGGCCTGCACGCCGGCCGCGTCCCACGGCGGCATCAGGGCGGTCACCCGGGTGTCGTCGGCCAGCGACGGATCGTCCCCGAGCAGGTAGAACGCCGAGAACGGGGTGATGACGATCGCGAACTCCCCGCCCCGGTAGATCTCGTGGACGTCCTGGTAGGCGCGCCCGGTGGGTGAGGACGCCCGGCCGTACTCCTGCCGCTGGGTGGCCGACAGGTGGGTGGTGAGGTCCTGCCCGAGCTGCACCCCGGGCGTCAGCAGGTGGCTGCCGGCCGGCACCCCGAGGCGCTCGTGGGCCGTCCGCGCGGCCTCCGCCATGATCCAACCGGGCGCCCGCACATAGGTCTTGACGAAGTCGCAGTCCAGCGCCACCAGGCGGTCCAGGCTGCGCCGCAGGCCGTCGGCGGTCCGGTGGGCGCGGCCCATGCTGTACGCCACCCGGCTGCCGTCGAGCAGTTCTCCGGTGGTCAGGAAGCGGGGCCCGGCCAGCACCCCGGCGTCGACCGACTCGCGGATCCGGGCCTGCTCGTACGCGAAGCCGCCCAGCGAGGCGGTGCCGGTGATGCCGTAGGCCAGCATGGTGCGGGTCTGCCGGCCGCCGTAGGTGTTCTGGTACGGGTGGGTGTGGGCGTCCCACAGGCCCGGCAGGACGGTGCAGCCGGTGGCGTCGACCAGCCGCTCTCCGGCGCGGCGCGCGCCCGAGCGGTGCGGTTCGACGGCGGAGACGCGGTTGCCGGTGACCACGATGTCGACGTCCTCGCGGACGTTCTCCGCGGTGCCGTCCCACAGCCGGGCGGCGTGGATGCGGGTGACGTCGGAGCGCGGCGGCAGGGCGCGGGAGGTGCGCAGCGGGACGGCGACGGTACGCGGGTCGCCGCCGTCGCGGCCGATCAGCCGCAGCCGCCCGTCGGAGAGGTGGAGCAGCCGGGCGGAGTCGCCGGACCAGGACGGGTGGTCGGCGGAGTCCTCGGTGATCCGCCGGGCCTCGCCCGTGGGCGTGCCGTCCGGGGCGACCGGCAGCACCCAGAGCGCGGACTCCACGACGAGTGCCATCCACTTGCCGTCGGGCGACCAGACCGGGCCGCTGTCGCAGCGGTCGGCCACCGAGGCGTCCGGCAGCGGCAGGTAGGACCTCGCGGAGCCGTCCCGGGTGTCGACCACCCGGATCACGTTGTAGCCCTCACGGAAGCGGTGGTTGAGGCGGTTGCGGTCGCAGTAGGCGAGGTAGCGGCCGTCCGGGGACCAACTCGGCCGTCCCGGCAGGCCGTTGCCGCCGAGCGGGGTCGCGAGCCGGTGCTCCGCGCCGGTGGCGGGGTCGACCAGGAGGAGGTTGCCCAGGACGTCCTGGCAGGCCAGCGTGGTCCCGTCGGGGGATAGCGCCGGGTTGAACCGACCGCCCCGGGCGAGGACGGTGTCGGTGCCGTCGTCCAGGGTCAGGCGGTGGACGGCGCCCAGGCCGTCCCGATCGCCGTCCAGATCGCCGTTCCCGCCTCCGTTCGCGCCCTCGTTCCCGCCTTCGTTCCCGTCGTGGACGTACAGGATGCTGCGCCCGTCCCGGCTCCAGGAGGGCATCTGCACGTAGTGGGCGGGGTCGGCCTGGCGGAGCTTGCGCGGCTGCCCGCCGATCGGCAGCAGCCACAGCGCGTTGAGCGAGCAGAAGGCGACGGAGCGGCCGTCCGGGGAGAGCGCGGGCAGGTGGATCCCCCGCACCTCGCGCTCGGCGGTGGAGTCGAGGTCGCGCACCTTGCGCCGGTACTCGGTGCGCGGCACCTCCAGCCGTGCGCGGAACGGGACTTCCCGCGCGCTGTCCAGGGCGGGGGAGCGGTCGGTGATCCGGCCGTCCGCGAAGTAGACGATCCCGCCGTCGGGCGTCCAGCACGGCGGCAGCGGTGAGACGTCCTCGTCGCCGGAGACCACGGTGCCGTCGACGGCGAGGGAGGCGGTGGCTGACTGGTAGGAGGAGGCGGCGGAGGCGTCGCCGACCAGCACGTAGGCCAGTCGGCCGTCCCGGGAGACCACCGGGCCGACCACCGTGCCGCTGTCCACGGTGCGCAGGACACTCACCGGCCCGCCGGCGGCCGGAACGCAGGCGACGGTCCGGCCGCCGGAGGCGTCCGCCCGGACGAAGACCACCCGGTCGCCGTCCGGGTGCCAGGACGGGTCGTAGTCCTCGACCCCGGGCCGGTCGGTGAGGCGGGTGAGCCGGCCGGTGGCGAGCTCCACCGTCCAGATGTCGTACGAGCCGCCGGCCACCGCGTCGCCCGCGCGCTCGGAGGAGAAGGCCAGTCGGCGTCCGTCCGGCGACCAGGACACCCCGCGGTCGTCCCAGGGCCCGGTGGTCAGCCGGCGCAGGTCCGATCCGTCCGGGGCCATCGCCCACAGGTGGAACCCGCCGTCCCGGTAGGCGCAGAACGCGACCGTCGATCCGTCCGGTGACCACACCGGGCGGGTCGGCTCCAGTCCGGGGGCGGTCAGCGCGGTCGCCGGTCCGCCCTGCCGGGGCAGGCCCCACAGCACGCCCTGGACTTCGACGACCAGCCGCCCGCCGTCCGGGGAGACGGCGACACCGGCGTTGGTGCCGGCAGTGAACTCCAGCACCCGGGTGGGACGGTGGGCCGGATCCTGCGCCCCTTCGGCGGGGGCCGCAGGGGCTGCGGTGGCCGTGGCGATCGGCCCGAGCGCGGCGCTCGCGCCCGCCAGCGCCGCCGCGCCGATGAGCCCGCGCCGACTCAACTCCAGCCGTTCGACGCCCGGTTGGCCGGACTCCAGCCGGTCCACGCCCCGTTGGCCGGACTCCCGGCCCTGCCCGTCCCGGAGAAACGCCATGCCCGTTCCCTTCCCGACCTCAGTGGGCCCGCCGCTCGACCCCGGCCCGGGCCGGGGGGTTCGAGCGTTCTCGACATGTCCATTATCATTCGGGTGCCGGGGCGGATGGGCAGCTTTCGGACCATCGCTTCGTCAATGCCCGTGCCACTACGGGGGATTCGTTCCGCCCGTCAGCTGGGCCCGGGCGTGTCGGGCTCCTCCAGGAGCAGTTCCAGTACGGGCAGGGCCGCCTCCAGTGCGCGGCACTGCTCCGGGGTCAGGTGGGCGCCGCGGCGGGCCAGCAGGGCGGTGCGCTCGCGGCGGATCCGGGCGAGGGTGTCCCGCCCGTGCGGGGTGGGGGCGAGGAGCTGGGAGCGGCCGTCCTGCGGGTCGGGACTCTTGGTGATCAGGCCGTCGGCGACCAGCGGCGCCACCGTACGGACCATGGACGGGACGGCCACGCCCTCGCGTGCGGCGAGTTCGCCGAGCCGCAGCGGGCCGTACTGGTCCACCCGGGCCAGGGCGGAGAGCTGGGCGGCGGTGAGGTCCTGGTCGCCGGAGGCGCGGACCAACTGGCGGTTGAGCCGGCCGATCGCCAGCCGGAGCCGGACCACCGCCTCGGCGGACAGCCCGCCGCCGTCCGGGCTCACCGGCCGTCCTCCGGGTGCCGCGGTCCGGCGGCGGGCCGCGACCGCTCGCGGATCAGCGAGGCCGCGGCGGCGACCAGCGACATCGCGATCGCCAGCCAGAACACCACCACCAGCCCGTCGTGGAACGGACCCGAGATCAGCTGGGGGAAGAACTCCCGGCCGGTGAGCGTCCGGGCGCTGTCCGGCGGGAGCCGGCTCAGCACGTGCGGGCCCAGCAGCTGCTGGACGGGGTTGTAGCCGAGGAACGCGGCGAACAGCGTGCCCACCGGCGGCAGCGAGGCGATGGCGTGGGCGTCGGCGGCGGGCACGCCCTGGGCGGTCAGCCCGGTGGTGAGGGTGTGCGGCAGCGAGCCGGCCAGGCCGGCCACCATCAGGGAGAAGAACACCCCGATCGACAGCACCATGCCGGCGTTCTGGAAGGTGGCCCGCATGCCGGAGGCGGCGCCGCGGGCCGCGGCCGGCACGCTGGACATGATCAGCGAGGTGTTCGGGGCCGCGAACAGGCCGCCGCCCAGGCCGTTGAGGAACACCAGCAGGGCGAACCAGGGGTAGCCGAAGTCGGTGGGCAGCAGGAGCAGCCCGGCGAACGAGAACGCCATCACCACCAGCCCGCCGGCGGCGAACAGCCGGGCGCCGGCGCGGTCCGAGAGGTAGCCCGAGATCGGCCCGGCGGCGAGGAATCCGACGGTCAGCGGGACGAGGTAGATGCCCGCCCACAGCGGGGTGTCGGCGTAGTCGTAGCCGTGCAGCGGCAGCCAGATGCCCTGGAGCCAGATGATCAGCATGAACTGCAGCCCGCCGCGCGCGATCGAGCCCAGCAGGGTGGCCGCGTTGCCGCCGGTGAACACCGGGTCGCGGAACAGCGAGAGCGGGAACATCGGCTCCGCCGTCCTGGCCTCGACCAGGCAGAACACGGCGAGCAGCGCCACCCCGCCGAACAGCCCGGCCAGCACCCAGGGGTTGGTCCAGCCCATGGTGTGGCCGCCGTAGGGCTGGATGCCGTAGGTGATCCCGGCGAGCAGGGCGGTCAGGCCGACGCCGAAGGTGATGTTGCCCCACCAGTCGATCCGGGCGGGCCTGCGCACCCCGGTCTCGCGCAGCGAGCGGTAGGCCCAGACCGTGCCGAGCACGCCGATCGGCACGTTCACCCAGAAGATCGACCGCCAGTTCCACTCGGCCAGCAGCCCGCCCAGCACCAGTCCGACGAACGACCCGGCGATGCCCGCGACGATGTTGACCCCGAGGGCCGTACCGCGCTGGCGGGCCGGGAACGCGTCGGTGATGATCGCGGCCGAGTTGGCCATCAGCATCGAGCCGCCGACCGCCTGCACCACCCGCCAGCCGATCAGCCACAGCGCGCCCGGGCCGCCGTGCAGCGGATCGAGGGAGAGGGCCACCGAGGTGAGGGTGAAGATCAGGAACCCGGCGTTGTAGATCCGGACCCGGCCGTGGATGTCGCCCAGCCTGCCGAGGGTGACCACCAGGACGGCGGTGACCAGCATGTAGCCCATCAGCATCCACAGCAGGTAGCTGACGTTGCCGGGCTGCAGCGGGTCCAGGCCGATCCCGTTGAAGATCGCCGGCAGCGAGATCAGCACGATCGAGGCGTTGACGGTGGCGAGCAGGGTGCCGAGCGTGGTGTTGGACAGGGCCACCCACTTGTACCGGGGGTGGCCCGGGTCCACTCCGGTACGGGCCGGGCGCTGCCGCCCGGTCCTGCCGCTGCCGGAGAGTCTTGTCGCCACCGCTGCCTCCCGCCGGCCGGCCGGGCCGGGGGCGGCCGCCGGATCGAGTGTGGATTTCGATAGCTTCCGCCAACTAACGATAGTCCGACGGTCGTTCCGGTGGTAGGCCGTCCGGAGCACCCCTGGGGGTGAGTCCCGGCCGGCTTGAACGTTCCCCGGCTTGAACGTTCCCCGGCTTGGTCGTCGTGCCCCGGCTTGGTCGTGCCCCGGCTTGGTCGTGCCCCGGCTTGGCCGTTCACCGGGTTGAGCGTCGGCCGGGTTGAGGGCCGGGCCCGCCCGGGTACCTCCCCTGGCATGTCCGACGAGAAGCACCGCACCGTGGCCGAGGCGATCCTCCCGCTGGTCGGCGGCGCCGCCAACATCCGCTCGGTCGCCCACTGCATGACCCGGCTGCGGCTGGGCCTGGCGGACCTCTCCCTGGTCGACCGGGAGGCGCTCGGGGCGCTGCCGGCCGTCCTGGGCACGGTCGAGGACGACACCTACCAGATCGTCCTCGGCCCCGGCGCCGTCGCCGGGGTCACCGCCCAGCTGCGCCGACTGCTGGCCGCCGCCGACGGGGCCACGGCCGCCCCGGCGCCTCCCGGCGCCGAGGACCTCGCCGGGCGCGGTGCCCGGATCCGGGAGGAGGCCCGGGTCCGCAACGCCACCCCCGTGAAACGGGCGCTGCGCCGGGTCGCCGACATCTTCGTCCCGCTGATCCCCGCCCTGATCGGCTGCGGGATCGTCGCCGCCCTCTCCGGGGCGCTCGCCAACCTGGGCTGGGCGACCGGGCTGGTCCCCGCACTGACGGCGGTCTCCTCCGGGTTCATGTCGCTGCTCGCCGTCTTCGTCGGCTACAACACGGCGAAGGAGTTCGGTGGAACGCCCGTGCTGGGCGGGGCGGTCGCGGGCGTGATCGTCTACTCCGGGGTCGCCAAGGTGGAGGCCTTCGGTCACCATCTCACCCCCGGGCAGGGCGGCGTGGTCGGGGCGCTGCTCGCCGCGCTGCTCGCCGTCCAGGTGGAACGGTGGACCAGGCGGCTGGTGCCCGCCGCGCTGGACGTCCTGGTCACCCCGACGGTCACCGTCCTGGTCGGCGGGCTGGCCGCGCTGTTCGGCCTGATGTTCCTCGCGGGGGAGGTCTCCACCGGCATCGGCCGTGCCGCCACCTGGCTGCTCGCCCACGGCGGACTGCTCGCCGGGCTGGTGCTCGGCGGGCTCTTCCTGCCGCTGGTGATGCTCGGCCTGCACCAGGCGCTGATCCCGATCCACACCACCCTGATCCAGCAGCAGGGCTCCACCGTGCTGCTGCCGATCCTCGCCATGGCCGGCGCCGGGCAGGTCGGCTGCGCCGCGGCCGTCTACCTGCGGCTGCGGCGCAGCGCCTCGATCCGGGCGACCATCCGCTCCGCCCTCCCGGCGGGCCTGCTCGGCGTCGGCGAGCCGCTGGTCTACGGGGTGACGCTGCCGCTCGGCCGTCCGTTCGTCACGGCCTGCGTGGGTGGTGCGGCCGGGGGTGCCTTCGTCGGGGTGGCGGGCCAACTCGGCCACGCGGTCGGCTCGACGGCCGTCGGCCCGTCCGGCTGGGCGCTGTTCCCGCTGCTGGCCGGGCCGCACGGCGTGGTCGCGAGCGCGGCCGTCTACGGTGGCGGGCTGCTGACCGGCTACCTGGTGGGCTTCCTGGCCACCTACTTCTTCGGCTTCTCCCGGGAGCTGCTCGCCGAGTACGACGCACCGGCCCCGGTGGCCGGGGGAGGCGACTGAGGGCGGTCGCGTGTCCGGGGCGGGCTGACCCTCCGTAACGGCCCGTTCCCTCCGTCCCTCTGGCTCTCCAGCTCCCCGTCCCGTCCGTCCTCCCGTACCTCCGTACCTCCGTACCTCCGTCCGCGATCCGGCGCACTCCCTCCGTCACTCCGGCCGCGTTCCCCGCGGACGGGGTGACGGTTCGTTATGTCCCCGTGACATCCGGCACTGCTGCGGCGGGTCTACCTTTGTCGACGCTCGGCCAACTCCACGCCCCCACAAGGGAGTAGTCATGTCCGAAGCCCGTCGGCGCACCCTCGCCGTGTCCGCCGCCCTGCTGACCCTCCTGGGCACCACCGCACCGGCCGTCGCCGCTGCCGCCCCCACCCTCGTCCAGGCCCCGCTCGCCCACCACGGCGGCGGTCTGCTGAACAGCACCAGCGGCAACTGGTCCGGCTACGCCGCCACCGGCAGCCGGTTCACCAGCGTCAAGGCCAGCTGGGTCCAGCCCGCCGTGTCCTGCACCGGCACCAACACCTGGTCCAGCTTCTGGGTCGGCCTGGACGGCGACGGCAGCAACAGCGTCGAACAGACCGGCACCGAGGCCGACTGCTCCGGCGGCTCCCCGGTCTACTCCGCCTGGTACGAGATGTACCCGGCCTACCCGGTCAACTTCGGCAACACCGTACGGCCGGGGGACCACTTCACGGCGAGCGTCACCACCAGCGGCAGCGGCTCCTTCACCCTCACCCTCTCCGACACCACCGCCGGTTGGAGCCACACCGTCAACAAGTCCCTGAAGAGCGCGGCGCTGGCCTCCGCCGAGGTGATCGCCGAGGCCCCCTCCAGTTCCTCGGGGGTGCTCCCGCTCTCCGACTTCGGCTCGGTCTCGTTCAGCGGCTCCACCGTCAACGGGCAGGCCCTGGGCGCCTTCAGCCCGGACAACATCACCATGGCCTCCGGCGGCACCACCAAGGCCACCACCTCCGGGCTGAGCGGCGGCAGTTCCTTCTCGGTCACCTGGAAGCACAGCTGAGGGTCGGTGGGCGGGGCCGCGCCGTGGGTGCGGCCCCGCCCACCGGTCGGTCGTCCGGCTCAGCCGCCCGCCGGGACCCGGAGCGTGCCGTAGCGCTGCATGCGCTGCCAGCGGAGCCGGGAGCCGGCGAGCGCGGTGAAGACCGACTGGATCACCACCAGGTACATCAACTGCCGGTAGACGAACTGCTGGAGCGGCAGGCTCCACAGCGGCCCGAGCTTCTCCTTGTCCAGCCGGAACGCGTACGCGCCCATCAGCATCTGCACCAGCAGGAATGCCGCCCACAGGCCGATGATCCGGACCGGGTCGAGGAAGACCAGTCCGTAGAGCGCGAAGACGTCCACGACCGGGGCGAGCAGGGGCAGCAGCACCTGGAACATCAGCAGGTAGAGCAGCCCGCGCCGGCCCAGCTTGCCGGCCTGGCCGCCCTGGACGAGGGCGCCGCGGTGCTTCCACATCGCCTGGAGGGTGCCGTAGCACCAGCGGTAGCGCTGCCGCCACAGGGCGCTCAGCGAGGCGGGGGCCTCCGTCCAGGCCTTGGCCCGCTCCTCGTACACCACCCGCCAGCCGGTCCGGCACATCGCCATGGTGAGGTCGGTGTCCTCGGCGAGGGTTTCCTCGCCCACGCCGCCGACGGCCAGCAGCGCGGAGCGGCGGAAGGCGCCGACCGCGCCGGGCACGGTGGGCATGCACTCGGCGAGGTCGAACAGCCGCCGGTCCAGGTTGAAGCCGACCACGTACTCGATGTGCTGCCACCGGCCCAGCAGGCCACCGCGGTTGACCACCTTGGCGTTGCCGGAGACGGCTCCCACGGTAGGGTCGGCGAACGGCTGCACCAGCATCCGGACGGCGTCCGGCTCGAAGACGGTGTCGCCGTCGACCATCACCAGCAGTTCGGCGCGGGCCGCGGCGATGCCGGTGTTGAGGGCGGCCGGCTTGCCGGCGTTCTCCTGTCGGATCACCCGGACGTACGGCAGGTTCAGCGACTCCACCAGGTCGGCGGTGCCGTCCGTGGAACCGTCGTCGACCACGATCACCTCCACCGGGTGGTCGGAGGCCAGCAGTGAGCGGACGGCGGGCTCGATCCCGGCGATCTCGTTGTACGCCGGGACGATCACGCTGACCGGCTCGGTGACCGGCGCACCCCAGCCGCGGCGGCGCATCCGCTTGTGCCGGCGGGCCGCGTACAGCACGACGACCGGGCGCAGCACGCTGATCGCGCCCGCCGCCCAGAGCAGCCAGTCCAGCGCGGTGAGCACCTGGTTGCCGCCGGTCAGCAGCCAGATCAGGGCCAGGCCGAGCCAGTGGTCACCGGCGCCGGCCGGACGGACCGGGTCGGGCAGGCCGACGGCGTCGCTCACGGTGGTGAACCGGAAGCCGCGGGCCTTCAGCGTGCTCAGCACCCCGTCGAGGGCGGCGACGGTCTGCGAGCGGTCGCCGCCGGCGTCGTGCATCAGGAGGACCTGGCCCTGGTCGCCGGCGCCCGCGGTCGCCGCCTTGACGATCGAGGGCACACCGGGGCGCCGCCAGTCCTCGCTGTCCTGGGTGGTGAGCACGGTCAGGTAGCCCTCGCGGCCGGCCTGCTGGATGGCGGACCAGCCGGGGTCGTCCACGGCTTCGGGCGTCGAGGAGTACGGCGGGCGCAGCAGCGAGCTGGTGACCCCGGCCGCCCCGGCCACGGTCAGCTGGGCCTCGCGCAGTTCCAGCGTGCGGCGCCAGGAGGGGGCGGCGCCGAGGTCCGTGTGGGTGAAGGTGTGGATGCCGAGCTGGTGCCCCTCGGCGACGATCCGGCGGATCAGGTCGGGGTGGGCGGCAGCCTGGGTGCCGACCACGAAGAAGGTCGCGTGCACGCCCGCCCGGTGCAGGGCGTCCAGGATCTTCGGCGTCCAGGTCGGGTCGGGGCCGTCGTCGAAGGTGAGGGCGATGGTGCCGGGCGCGGGGGAGGCGCTGCGCGGCTGCGGGGCGGCGGCGTCGATCACCGGGCCGCCGTTGAGGATGGCCGGCGGTATCGCGTCCGCGGCGGCCGGCTTGGCCGCCTGGTCGGGGCGGTCGTCGAAGCTGTGCTGGGCGTAACCCTGGAGCGCCAGGGCACCGGTGAGCGTGAGCAGCAGGGCGGTCAGCAGGAGCCAGTGGGTGCGTAGCGGTCGCTGACGGACGACGCCGCGTCGGCCTCGGCGGGTGCGGTCGGGGGCTGGGGTTCGTCGGCGGCGGGCGGCGCTCATGGTGCTGCTTTCTGGGGCGGGGACGGTTCGAGGGGCGTCGGCGTCAGGGCTTGCCGGGCCCCTTGCCGGGTGCGGTGGTCGGGCGGCCGTGCCCGGGGGTGGGGGTGGCCGGGCCGGTCGGTGTGGTGCCCGGAGGTGCCGGGGTGGTGGCCGGAGCAGGCGAGCTGCCGGCCGTGGGTACGGGGACGGACCCGGCCGGGGCCGCCGTGGCGGCGGTCGTCGGGCGCTGGAGACCGACCGCGGTGGCGCTGCCCCGGTGGGCGGGCGCCTGCGTCCCCGCGGCCGCGGGTGGCGCTTCGGCCTGCGGGGCGGCGGACGGCGCCTCGGCCGGCGTGGCCTCCGGAGCGGGTGCGCTGGGCGCGGGCGGCTGGGGCAGGGGAAGGAAGGGCGCGTTCACCGTGGGGCCGCCGAGCAGGGCGCTGGCCAGCAGGGCCAGGTACCCGCCGGCCGGGACGGCCAGGACCGCGCCGAGCCGTCGGATCCGGCGCTGCCTGCGGCCGGAGGAGTCCACGAACACCGGCGGGGGCGCGGGTTCCGGCTGGGGGTCCGTGGCGGGGGCGACCGGCGACAGTTCGGCGGTGGGCGGATCCGCTTCGTCGGCTCCGGGGAGGGGGTCGGCGGGGAGCAGGGGCCCGCCGGGGTGGATCGGAGCGGCGAAGTGCTCGGCGACGTACGCGGGAACGGCGAAGTGCTCGGTCGCGGCCTCGGCGACCGGTTCGCCCTGCGCGGGACCGGGAGGGTGCCGCGGTGCCTCCGAGAGGTGGGGCTGTTGCTCGGCGGTGAGCCATGGGTCGTACGACTTGACGGTCACGGTGTCGGGTCCAGGTGTTGTCGGTGCGCGTGCTGCCACGACGGCGTGCGCCGATCCCCGGTGGATCGGGGTGGTGCACCTGTCGTGACTGTTCAGCGCCGACACCGGGCGGATTGTCACACCCCCTTGAGACTCCTGACGCGCAGCTGGCCGCCGCTCCCGGTCCGGGAGCGGCGGCCTTCCGGCGGAGACGGCTCAGCCTTCGGCCCGGGCCTTCGTCCAGGCGGACTCGCGCAGCAGCCGCAGTCCGTTGAGGCCGACGACGACGGTGGAGCCCTCGTGGCCGAGGACACCCAGCGGCAGCGGGAGGGTGGCGACCAGGTCCCAGACCACCAGCACGGAGATGAACGCCGAGGCGATCACCAGGTTCTGCACCACGAGGGAGCGGGCCCGCCGGGAGAGCGCCACCACGGCGGGGACGGTGGCGAGTTCGTCCCGCACGATCACTGCGTCGGCGGTCTCCAGGGCGAGGTCGGAGCCGGTCCGGCCCATCGCGATGCCGGTGTGGGCGGCGGCCAGGGCGGGCGCGTCGTTGACGCCGTCGCCGACCACCAGGACCTTGCGCCCGGCGGCCTCCCGTTCCTTGACCGCGCTGACCTTGTCCTGGGGGAGCAGCCCGGCGCGGACGTCGGTGATGCCGACCTCGGCGGCCAGCCGGGCGGCGGCGCGTGGGTTGTCGCCGGTGAGCAGCACCGGTGCGGAGCCGGTCAGGGCGGTCAGCGCGGTGACGGTGGCGGCGGCGTCCGGGCGCAGCCGGTCGGCGATGCCGAGCAGGCCGACCGGGGCGCCGTCCACCACGACCAGGACGGCGGTGCGGCCGCCGTCCTCCAACTCGGCGGCGACGGCGGAGACTTCCCGGTGGGCGTGGTCCAGCAGCCTGGCCGGGGTGCCGACCGCGACGGTGCGACCGTCGACGGTCGCGGTGACCCCGATGCCGGGGGCCGAGGAGAAGCCCTCGGCGCCGGCGAGCACCAGGCCGCGGGCGCGGGCGGCGTCGACGACGGCGCGGGCGAGCGGGTGCTCACTGGGGTGCTCGGCCGCGGCCGCCAGTGCGAGCAGTTCCTCCTCACCCGGGCCGGAGCCGGGCAGGGGGCGGATGTCGGTGACCCGGGGAGTGCCCTCGGTCAGGGTGCCGGTCTTGTCCAGGGCGACGGCGTCGGCCTGCCCGAGCCGCTCCATCACCACCGCGGACTTCACCAGCACCCCGTGCCGGCCGGCGTTGGCGATGGCGGACAGCAGCGGGGGCATGGTGGCGAGCACCACGGCGCACGGCGAGGCCACGATCATGAAGGTCATGGCGCGCAGCAGCGAGCCGGTGAAGGCCGCGCCGAGGGCGAGCGGCACCGCGAAGACGGCCAGGGTGGCGGCCACCATGCCGATCGAGTAGCGCTGTTCGACCTTCTCGATGAACAGTTGGGTCGGGGCCTTGGTCTCGGAGGCCTCCTCGACCAGGGCGACGATCCGGGCGATCACCGAGTCGGCGGCGTCCCGCTCGACCCGCACCCGCAGCGCGCCGGTGCCGTTGAGGGTGCCGGCGAAGACCTCGTCGCCGGACTCCTTGGTGACGGGCAGCGGCTCGCCGGTGATGGTGGCCTGGTCGACCTCGCTCGCGCCGTCCAGCACCCGTCCGTCGGCGCCGATCCGTTCGCCGGGCCGCACCAGGACGGTGTCGCCGACGGCCAGGTGTTCGGTCGACACGCTCTCCTCGGTGCCGTCGGGGAGCAGCCGGGTGGCGGTGGCCGGGGCGAGGTCGAGCAGTCCGCGTACGGAGTCGGCGGTACGGGCGGTGGCCAGGGCCTCCAGGGCGCCGGAGGTGGCGAAGATGACGATCAGCAGCGCGCCGTCCATCACCTGGCCGACGGCGGCGGCGCCGAGGGCGGCGACGATCATCAGCAGGTCGACGTCGAGGGTCTTCTCGCGCAGCGCCTGCAATCCGGCCCAGGCGGGCTCCCAGCCGCCGGTGGCGTACGCGAGGGCGTACAGCGGGGCCCAGGCCCAGGCCGGGGCGCCGGTGAGCTGGAGCGGTAGCGCGACCAGGAAGAGCACGGTCGCGGCGGCGGCCCAGCGGGCCTCGGGCAGGGCGAACACCCGGGTTCGGCGGCGCGGGGTGGCGTCGGGGCGCTGCGCGGGGGAGTGCGCGGGGCGCTCGGTCAGGGTGGTGGGCATGCGAACGGGACCCTTCGGGGCAGGGTGGGGCCGGTGACTCACTCACCATACATGAACATATGAACGCTCCTTCATGTGTGAGTTGTACTATTGCCCGCATGGGTCATGGAGCCGCCCCCGCCACCGCCGTCCCGCACACCCGCCTGGACGAAGCCAGCGCAGCCCGGGTGGCCACCACCCTGCAGGCCCTGGCCACCCCGTCCCGCCTGCTGATCCTCTCCCGGCTGCGGGAGGGCCCCTGCGCGGCCACCGAACTCGCCGCCGAGGTCGGCCTGGAGCAGTCCGCCTGCTCCCACCAGCTCCGGCTGCTGCGCAACCTCGGCCTGGTCGTCGGTCGGCGGGAGGGCCGCTCGGTCGTGTACGCGCTCTACGACAACCACGTGGCCGCCCTGCTCGACCAGGCCGTCTACCACATCGAGCACCTGCGGCTGGGGCTCACCGACTGACCCCCGGGGTCAGCCCTGGTGCCACGCGGCGAGCAGGGCGGACTCCTGGTCCGGCGTCAGGGCCCGCGGCAACGGCTCGAACGGCCGGATGTCGCGGGCGGTGTCCCTCACCGGGCGCAGGCGCAGCCCGGTGGCGAGGGCGGCGGCGGGGTCGGCGGTGTTGGTGGCCCGGCGCTGCGGGTCGGCGTGCCACAGCGGCAGCGCGCCGTCCTGGACGCCGGACGCCCGGAGGAAGTCGTCGTCCACCCAGGTGAGCGTGGTGCCGGGCGGGGCGACGGCGGAGGCGACGGCGTCGAGCAGATCGCCCATCGTGAAGGGCGGGGGCGTCGCGGCGTGGAAGGCGCCGGAGGCACCGGGCGCCAGCAGGGCGAGCATCCAGTCGGCGAGGTCGCGGGCGTCGACGACCTGGAGCGGGGCGTCCGGACGGCCCGGCGCCAGCACCTCGCCGCCCCGGGCGAGCCGCTGCACCCAGTGGTCGAAGCGGTGGGTGTAGTCCTCGGGGCCGATCACGTACGTGGGACGCACCAGCAGCACGTCCGGGCCGAAGCACTCCCGCGCCGCCCGCTCGCACTGGACCTTGAGCACGCCGTAGGAGGCGACGGTGATCTCCTCGGCCTCCGGGCCGTCCGCGGGCAGCAGCGGGGAGTCCTCGGTGAACCCGGGGGCGGAGGGGGTGTCGTAGACGGCCATGGAGGAGACCAGCAGGTACCGCCCGGCGGCGCCGGGGTCCAGGGCGGCGGCCAACTGCCGTACCTGGCGCGGGAAGTAGGCGCTGACGTCCACCGTGGCGTCCCAGGCGCGGCCGCGCAGCACGGACAGGTCCGCATCGCGGTCGGCGATCAGGTGGGTGGCCTCGGGCAGTAGGTGGGCGCCGGACCGGCCCCGGTGCAGCACGGTGACGTCGTGGCCGGCGGCGAGTGCCGCCCGGGCGAAGTGGAGGCCGACGAACCGGGTGCCGCCCATGATCAGTATCCGCATCGGGCCATGGTCCCAGCTCGGCGCGGACTCGGCCAGGGCCCGATCGGGCCAGGTTCCGACCGGGCCCCGGGCCTCAGCCGTGGACGCCGAGCTGGGTCAGCAGCGCCTCGTTGTCCTCGATGTGCCAGTCCTCGACGATTCGGTCGGTGCCGACGTGCTGGATGTCGATGGCGTTGAATTCGATGCGCCGGCCCTGCCCCCGGACGCCTTCGAAGGTGCCGGTGAAGTGGCCGCGGAAGACCAGCCGGGCGGTGATCTCATCCCCGGTCACCAGTACGTCGGACAGCTCGCAACTCAGATCCGGGACCGCCGCGCGGAAATTCCGGGAGGCGAACAGCAGGCCGGCCGGGCCCTGGGGGCGGCCGGGCGGCAGCGTGTCGTCCTTGAACCGCGGGTCGACCGCCGCGTCCAGGTAGCGCTGCTGCCCGGTGTTCCAGAAGGTGTACAACTGCTGCGCCAGACGGACTTCCTGGGCCGCTCGTCGGGTGCCGATCGAGCGGTCCACGGTGAGCGCCTTCGGCTGGACCAGGTCGGGCGAGCGGTCGATCAGGTTCTGCGGCCAGCCGTGTGCGGGCCGGTGCCGTCCCTCCTGGTGCGAAGGGGACGGGGCGGCCGCGGCGGTGCCGGCCGCCAGGCTCACCACCGTCGCGACGACGGCGGCGGTACGGGTCAGGGTGTGCCAGGGCATGGGGGTCGCTCCTCGGGACGTACGGACAGGGGGTGGGGCGGGCGGTCAGGCGAGCCGGCCGCCGCCGTCGACGTGCAGCACGGTGCCGGTGACGTACGGGTTGTCGATGGCGTAGAACACGGCCTTGACCAGGTCCTCCGGGCTGCCCACGCGCCGTGCCGGGTTGCGTTCGGCCACGCCGCGCAGGAACGCCTCCTTGTCGCCGCCCAGGCCGTCCCAGGAGCCGGTGTCGACGATGCCGGGCGAGACCGCGTTGACCCGGACCGGGGCGATC
Source organism: Kitasatospora sp. NPDC127060 (assembly GCF_042724935.1). Taxonomy (NCBI): domain Bacteria; kingdom Bacillati; phylum Actinomycetota; class Actinomycetes; order Kitasatosporales; family Streptomycetaceae; genus Kitasatospora; species Kitasatospora sp. NPDC127060. Next base: position 26,709 of record NZ_JBHXEG010000015.1, on the reverse strand, counting down.
TCCACGGCCAGCGCCTTCACCAGGAAGGCCAGCGCACCGTTGGTGGTGGCCATCACCGTACGGGCGGGCGCCGGGCGCCAGGCGGCCACGCCGGAGAAGAAGGTGAACGAGCCGTGCTCGGACACCTGGCCGGACAGGTGCTTGGCCAGCAGCAGCGGGCCGATCACCTTGGCCGCGAACGCCAGCCGCACAGCGGCGAGGTCGAGCTCCTGCAGCGGGCCGTTGGCCGGCATCGCGGCGGTCGAGACCAGGTGGTCGAACCGACCGGCCCGCCGGGCCAGGTCGGCGATCGAGCCCTCGTCGGCGAGGTCGACCGCGACCACCTCCGACGGCCCGGCCAGCTCACCGGCCGTCCACTCCAGCTTGCGCGGGTCCGGACCGGCCAGTACGACCGTGGCACCGGCCGCGGAGGCGGCGGTGGCCACCGCCCGTCCGGTGCGCGAACCCGCGCCCACCACGATCAGTCGCCGTCCCTGCAGGGAGATGCCAATGGACATGGGAGTACTCCTTCGAGTCATCAGGGGATCCGGCCGCCCGCTGCTCCGCGGCGGCGGCCACACCACGACCTTCTCCCGACCCCCTGCGATGAGTCCAAGGCTTGTTTTCTAGCGCAGCCATAGAATCCCTTCATGGCAACGCCGACGCTCCGCCAGCTCGAGTACCTGGTCACCGTGGTCGACACCGGCTCGTTCACCCGCGCCGCCGAGCAGCTGCACGTCACCCAACCCGCGCTCTCCCACCAGGTCCGGGCCCTGGAGGCGGCGCTCGGCGGCCCGCTGCTGGAACGCCTGCCGCGCTCGGTGCGGCTCACCCCGACGGGCCGGGCGGTGCTTCCGCACGCCCGCGCCGCGCTGGCCGAGGCCGACCGGCTGCAGGCGGTGGCCCGGCGCGCGGCCGGCCTGGACGCTGGGGAGCTGGAGGTCGCCGCGGTCTACTCGATCAGCCTCGGCATCCTGCCGCCCGTGCTGCGGGCCTGGCGCCGTCTGCACCCCGGCGTGCGGATCCGGTTGCGCGAGTACCCGCACGCCGACCGACTCCAGGAGGCCATGGCCGCCGGCCGGGCCGATCTCGCCATCGGGCCCGCGCCGGAGGGGTGGGAGGGGCCGATCCGGGAGCTGGGAGTCGAGGAGTTCACGGTCGTCCTGCCTGCGGACGACCCGCTGGCGGACGGCGCGCTGGCGGACGACCCGCTGGCGGGCGAAGCGGCCGGCGACGATCTGCGAGTCGGCCGCCCCACCGGCTCGGTCGCCCTCGGTGAGCTCGCCGACCGCGCATGGGTCCACTACGCCCCCGACAACGGCCTCGCCGACCTGCTCGACCAGGCCTGTGCCCGGGCCGGGTTCCGCCCCCGGGCGGCCGTCCGCGCGGAACAGACCTCCGCAGCACCGCTGCTCGCCGCGGCAGGACTCGGCCCGGCCCTGGTGCCCGCCGACATCATCCCGCCGCGCTTCGACGGGATCCTGCTCCGCCCCGACCCGCCGATCCGGCGCACTCTCACCGCGTACACCCGCACCCGCCCCGACCCGCTCACCGTGGCCTTCGCCGAACTCCTCGCCGAACTCCTCGCCGAGCGGGCCCGGGGCGGCGACCTCCCGCCGGGCTGACACCGGGTCGGCACGACACCGCGGCGGCCGGGGCCGGCCGCCGCAGGTCAGCCGCGCCTCAGCTGCTCGGGGTGCTTGGTCTCCGTGGCCGGCCCCCGGTGCCCGGGCGCCGTGAACGCCCGCTCAACGCCGCATGTCGGCGGAGGCGCGGCGCCCGCCGTCAGAGGGCGGCGACGACGTCCTGGTGCAGTCCGTCGAGGACGAAGCCGTTGTCCAGGCGGACCCGGACCGTCACCTGCCGGCCCCGCTCCCGGTGGGCGGCCCACTCCGGTTCCAGCGCCGCGAGCCGGCTCTCCAGCCGCTCCCGGCTCGCGGTCGGCATGGTGTGCCCGTAGTCCTCGAAGAGCGCCTTGAGCCGCTGGTACTCGCGGACCGCCTCGCTCTCCGGGAGTTCGCCGTCCACCCGCTCGACGGTGCCCTCGGTCCCGGCGCCCAGCGACAGGAACCCGACCACGGCCCTGGGCTCCCCGGCGACGGCGTCGCCAAGGCCGAGGTCCTCCGTCAGCCTGACGCGCCGGCCTTCCTCCAGGGTCATCCGTCCACTGCCTCTCGCTCGATCGGTGCCGCGGGCGCGTTCGGCCGGTGGCCCGGCCATTATCCGCCGGGCGTACCGGCCGGTTCTCGGCGGTGCCGCCACCCCGCCCGGGCCCCGGCCGGCGCCTCCCGCTCCCGCCGCCCGGCGGGACGCGAACCGTTCCGCCCGTACGGTCAGTCGAGCCAGCCGCGGCGCGCCGCCTTGAGGCCGGCCTCGAAGCGGCTGGAGGCGTCCAGGCGGTCCATCAGCGCGGCCATCTGGCGGCGCACGCTGCGGGCCGAGATGCCCAGCCGGCGGCCCGCGACCTCGTCGGTGAGGCCGGCCGCGAGCAGCTTCAGCAGTTCCTGCTCGGAGGCGTTGAGGCCGGTGCCGGTGTCCCTGGACCGGTCGGCGCCGAGCGGCACGGCCGCGTGCCAGGTCTGTTCGAACAGCGCCACCAGTGAGGCGACGATCCCGGGCTCGCGGATGCACAGCGCGCCGAGCCGGGTGTCGGCCGGGTCGATCGGCAGGACGGCGATCCTGCGGTCGAAGATCAGCATCCGCGGCGGCAGGGTCGGACGGGTGCGCACCAGGCCGCCGGCTCCGGTCATCCAGCGGGCGTAGCCGAGGGTCGCGGAGTCGTGGCGCGCGCTGTCCTGATAGAGCGTCAGCAGCGCGACTCCCCGGCGCAGGGCGGCGTCGTCCAGCGGCTTGGAGGCGGCGAGGCTGGCCGGCGACTGGGCGCCGCCGGGCATCACCGACAGGCACTCCTGGGACACCTCGCGGGCGAGGATCTCCAACTTGGACTGGATGGCGTCCAGCCCGGTCAGCCGCTCAGTGGCGGACCCGGCCGGGGCTTCCGGCCGCAGGCCGCCGTACTCGGCGATCGCCCGGGCGGCGGCGGCCTTGCTCAGTTCGAGCTGCTGCCGGCGGCGCAGCAGTTCCTCCTCCTGGCGCCGCAGCAGGAGATCCAGGCCGACCTCGGGGCTGACCGGTCGCAGACCGCCGCACAACTCCATCGACGGGCGCAGGAGTTGCAGATCCGCGAGCCGGTCGAGGGCCTCGCGGACCGCCTCCCCGGACAGGCTCAGCCGGCTGCAGAGCTCTTGCAGGCTCCCCTCCGGACTGCAGAGCATCGTCCGGTAGACGGACTCGGACACGTGGTCCAGGCCGAACATGTTCAGCATGTGCGCATACCCCCCGGTGGCGCGACGATTTAAATCGCCATCAGCATAGGAGTGCCCGCCGTGCCGATCAAGCGGGGACCACTCCGGCCCCCTGGTCAATGTGACGTCAAACCAGGGGAAACATGGAGTAATTCGCGGAGGTGTGACCCACCGCATCGCCGCCGGGCGTCCCGATCCGGCCGTGGCGGTGACCGAGCGCCGCCCGGTCGTGAAGGGCGACGTGCTGTGCACCGTCGCCTCGAAGGGAAACCTCGCCGTGCCGGAGATCACCGACGTGCGGCAGACCGGAACACCTGCGGACCCGCCCGCCTCCACCGGGCTGGTCACCCTCCGGAAGCAGCCCTCCTGACCGTCCCTCGCCGGGTGACGGCAGTCCAGCCGACTGCCGTCACCCAAAGGGTCAAGCGGCAGAGCTCTGTCGGAGTGCCGAGCAGTCAAATGACCGATGCGACACGGGTGACCGCGACCGCACAGTGGAGGCATCCGGCAAGCAGACATGTCGGCATCACACCATGGGAGTTGTCACTTTGAAGAAGCTGACGGGCCGACTGGCGAAGACGGCGGGCGTCCTCGGCCTCGCCGGAGCCGCATTGACCTCCGTGTCGGCCTCCCCGGCCACGGCGAGCACCTCTGCCACGGCTGGCTGCACAAAGTACTACAAGCTCGACAACATTCAGGTCCAGGTCGACAACTGCTCGGGTGGCTGGGTCTGGATCTACACCGGCGGCGGGACCTATTTCACGGGCAGCGTCGAGATCACGGAGGGCTCCGGCAACGGGGACAAGAAGAGCCTGAAGGCGGACCGGGGCAAGGCCGTCGCGGACAAGTTCGTCCAGGTCAGCAGCATCAAGATCTGCGGCACCAAGTGGCTCGGCTGGACTCCCCCCGCGAGCCCGTGGTGGACCGACTGCACCAACGAGATCCGCGTCTGACCGGTCGGTCATGCTCGCGAGGGCGGTCCGTCGACGGTGTCGGTGGACCGCCCCCGCGGACGGCAGCGCTGGAGGGCGACGCGGGTTGCCGACCGACGCCTGTTGCCGATCGACGCGCAGGGCCGCCGGGAGCACGGCCGAGGCGGCCCCGCTCACGGCGGCCCGCTGACCCGGCGCGGGCCCGGCTACTGCTGGAGGGCCGGCCGACCCGACAGGAGGCTCTCCAGGAACTGGCCGTGCTCCGGGACGGGGACCGGGACGCTCCGACTCTCCGCGGCCTCCGCGCTCCGGCCCTCCGGGGCCCCGGCGCGCGCCCGCAGGACCTGGGTCGCCTCCTCCGCCCGACCGGAGAGCGTCACGCTCTCCACCCGTCCGGAGACCATCACGGTCTCCTCCCGCCCGGACAGTGTCATGGTCTCCGCCCGTCCGGAGACCATCACCCCGACGGCGTCCGCGATGCGGGTCATCGACTGGGGCTGCCCGGCGGCCACCGCCGACGCCGTACCCGCCGCCACCGCCGCAGCCTCGCCGCGCAGGCGGTCGACCTCCGCCTCCAGGGTCGCCAGCCGAGCCCGCAGGTCGTCCAGCTCGCTCTTCTTCCCCATGCTCCAGGACCCTCCCCGGCCGCTCCCGGCCCTCTGACGTGCCGTTACAGCCTATCCGGGCCCCTCCCGCGCCCCCACGGCCGTCCGGCTACCGCCGGATCCCCGAGCGCCGAGCCGCCGACCTGGTCGAGCTGCCCAGGAACACGGACGACATCACGCTCCTGGACCACACCACCAACGGGGAACGTCACCGACCCAACCACCCCGCTCTCCCACCCCGCTCTCCCACGCCGCGCTCATCCACCCGCACATGGACGGTCGCCGGCCCGGCGAGGTCGATCTCGAGGCGTCCCGCGCAGCAGTGATCGAACGCCCCGGAGACAGGTGAAGGGAAGTCAGCCGTCGGCCGGGTCGAGGTCGATCACGACCATCTTGTCCATGCGGTAGCCGTCGAGATCCGGGTTGTGCCACGACTCGCCTGCACGGATCCGGTGGAACCTGAACGTCGCGCTGGTCGCATTGGCTCCGACGATGCACCGCACCGGGCCCGGGTGGCCCGGCTCCGTGACGAGCCGGCGGAGCTCCAGGGCGAATGCGATCCCGTGGAGGAGGAGGACCCGCTGATCGTCCTCCGAGAGCTGCGGAGCGTCGTCGACGATCCGAACATCGACGGGAACGCAGTCCTCCAGGTGGAAGGAGCTGTCGGCGCACTCCCAACCCGTGAGATCGCCGAAGAACGAGGGAGCGTTGTCGGCGTCGCCCGTCGAGTCCGCCCAGGTCAGTACCTCTCCTCGGCGGGTGATCCCGCTCGCAAGCCGACTCCGCAGGCCGGGGGTGAGACCGCCGGGCGGCATCAGGGTGGCCCGACCGGCGAGCAGCCCCAGCGTCTCGGCCGCGGCGTCGTTCATGGTCAGCGACAGCATGCGGCTCATGATCGCAGTCGACGGCCGGACCCGTCGACCGATCGGCCCGTGGTCTCGCTGCTGACCGGCCCGCCCGGGGTACCGCGGGCTGGGCCGCGGGTTGCGCTACGGGTTCGCGGGGTGCGTCACGGGTTCGGCGGTGCCGTGTGCAGCCAGCCCGGGTCCAGGCGGAGTACGGACGGCAGGAAGCGCTCGTCCGGATCGGCGGAGGCGTGGCCGGGGCGGTGGGGTGCGGGTTCGCCCTTCAGGCGGGTCTGTTGGGCCCCGGCCAGGACGCGGACGTCGGCGGGCGAGGGGTCGCCCACCCGTCCGACGGCCGGTGGCCGGGACGCGAGTGCGGTCAGCTTCCTGGCCTGGCGCACGCACGCGCGCAGCCTGCCGCGGGCCTCGGTGCGGGCTCCGGCGCGCAGGGCGAGCTGGGCCAGCCAGAGCTGGAGGAGGTCCGGTCGGTCCACGGGAAGCCCCGCGAAGGGCCGCCCGTCCGGCAGGTCCGGTTCCAGGCCGGCGAGGATGGCCCGGCAGCCCAGGTAGAACAACTGCTCCGGGTTCAGGGACGGGTGCACTTCGCGGACGGTCATCAGTGCCTCGCGCACCCGGGCCCGGTGGGCGTGCTCCGCCACCCGCAGCACCGCGAGGTAGGCGACCCGCTCGCGCACGTGCGGGCAGCCGAGCTCATTGGCCCGGGCGAAGTGCCGTCCGGCCCGCTCCAGGTCTCCCACCATGATGGCGTCGTACCCGAGGTCGCACCACCAGTCCGCCGCGGAGCGCAACGGGCCGATGGCCACCAGCAGTTCCATCGGCGGCTGCTCCGGGTGGTAGTCCATCAGCATCCGCCGGATCCGGTGGTTGCTCTCCTCGCCGACGGGCTCGACGGTGCGGTACACCTCGGTCAGCCGCTCGACCAGGGACCGGCCGGTCGTGGCCAGGGTCTCGCCCAGCCGGTCGTAGACCTGCCGCTCCAGCCGGTACGGCCGGCCGGCGCGGATCCAGCGCTCCAGCGCCTGGTGGACGAACTCGTCGGTCGCGAAGTCCAGTCCGTCGGCCGCCGCCTCGGCGAGGGGTGGCAGCGCCACGTGCGGATCGTCCTCGACCGCCCTCAGCCACTGCTCGCGCACCAGGGGCAGCAGCCAGGCGCGCCGACGCCCGGGGAGGTCCAGCAGCTGGAACGCGCCCTCCAGCCGGGCCTTGGCCACGTCCGTCCGGTCGGCCTGCCGGTACTGGGGGTTCCGGCGGTCCGGGGCGAACGGCCTGTTCAGATCCCGGAACATCGCCATGAGCCGCCACACGCTGACCTGTGCCATGCCCGCCCCTTTCGCGTCCGGCCCAGGGTAACGGCCGTGTGTCGGTGGGGCGTTCGGGCGGGCGGGCGTTCGGGCGGGCGGGCTACGGCTCGGTGAGGGCGGCGCCGAGCGGCCAGGAGGCGATGTCGCGGTAGCGGATCGGCCCGGGGCCACGGCCGATGTTGCTGGCGACGAGGTGCAGGCGCTCGGTCCGCCAGGGCCGGCCGGTGAACCCGGTGAGCCCGGCCGCGGCCCGCGGCACGCTGACGGGGTCGTCGCGGCGGGAGCGTGCCAGCGTCAGGTGGGGGTGCAACGGCCGGTCCCTGAACTGGATCCCGCAGGACCTGACCAGGCCCCGGACGTCGGCGGCGAGCAGTTGCAGTCCGTCCAGGTCCCCGTCGATGCCGCTCCACAGCAGCCGCTCGTCGAAGTGGCCGCCGCCGCGCAGGCTCAGCTGCAGGGCGGGGCGCGATGCGACCGGACCGGCCAGCGCCGCCTGAAGCAGCGGCACCACCGTGGAGGGCTGTTCGCCGAGGAAGGCGAGGGTGATGTGCCAGTCCTCGATCCGGTTCCAGCGCAGCCTCGGGTACTCCTCGTACGCGGGCCCCAGGGCGTGGGCCAGTTCGTCCTTGGCGTCGTCGGGCGGAGCCAGGGCCACGAAGACGCGCCTGGTCGGGGGTTCTGGGTGATCGTCCACGGGGGATTTCTAGCACCCGGGCACCGGGAGCCGACGAGTGCCCGGCCGCGGGCGGTGCCGCCGGCGTGGCCGGCGGTCGGGGGAGCAGGGGGCACAGGTGCGGCAACGCCGGTCACGCGGCCGAGGTGAGTGCCCGGGTGACGGCCTCGACCGCCTGGGTGGTACGGCCGGGAAGGCGCGCCACCAGGACCCGGCGGATCTCCGGCGGCGCGCCTTCGACGTGCAGCAGGCTCACCCCGGGCGGCAGCAGCGGCGACAGCCGGGACGGGACGGTCGTGACGCCGAACCCGCCGGCGACCAGGTGGAGTTTGGTCAGCCAGTCCCGGGCCGCGTGGGCGATGCGCGGCCGGGCGGGCAGGCCGGGCCAGACACCGAGCAGCGGCTCGGCGGCCGATGACGGGGTGGCGATCCACGCGGCGTCGGCGAGTTCGTCGACGTGCACCGTCGTGCGGCCGGCGAACCGTCCGGTCACCGGCGCCGCGATGACCAGCTCGGTGTCCGCGACGGTGTCGACGTGCAGGCGCGGCGACTCGCCGTCCAGGGGCCGATGGGGCGGCCGGGAGGTGAGCACGGCGAGGTCGAGCGAGCCCGCCCGCAGCCTCCGGATCAGGGTGGGGGTGGTGCCCTCGCTGGTGGTCACCGTGATCCGGGGGTCGGCCACCGCGAGGTGGGCGAGCGCGGCGGGCAGGATCGCCGCGCCGGCGCTCAGGAACACCCCGAGACGTACCGGTGGCGTCCGGGGACGGGCGCCGGTGAGGTCGCGTTCGGCCGCCGCGAAGGAGTCGAGGATCGCGTGGGCGTGCCGCAGCAGGGTCAGGCCCGCGGGGGTGAGCCGCACCCCGTCCGTGCGCCGTTCGAACAGGGCGGTGCCGACGCTTCGTTCGAGGGAGGCGGCCTGTCGCGAGATCGCCGACTGGGTGTAGCCGAGCCGGCCGGCCGCCGCGGTGAAGCTGCCGGACTCGGCGATCTGTCGCAGGACCCGCAGTCCCGTGCTGGAGATGTCCATGCGTCCTACGCATACCAGGGATGAGGGATCGTCGCTTCCCGCATGCGCTCAGCGTTCCTAGCCTCGATCCCGAGGGGTCTCGGTGGATCCCGCCGGATCCCGGCGATCCCGACGATTCCCGAGGGATGCCTGACGATTCCGACGGACCTGGAGGTCATTCACGTGCGCGCAGCAGTTCTGACGCGGTTCGGCGCCCCGCTCACGGTGCGGGAGGTGCCCGATCCCGAGGCCGGCGGCGGCGAGGTGCTGGTCGAGGTCCTCGCCGCCGCGGTGGCCCCGTACGCGGGCGAGGTGTTCAGCGGGGCCCGGAAGTACCCCCTGGTCCCGCCCGTCGTCCCCGGGATCGGCGGCGTGGGGCGGGTCGTCCACGTCGGCCCGGACGCCACCCGGCTGCGCCCCGGCGACCTGGTGTGGTGCGATTCGACGGTGCGCGCGCGGGACGACGCCCTGACGCCCGACATCACGCTCCAGGGCTGGAGTTCACGCGGCGAGGGCGGCGCGCGGCTCGCCCGGCACCTGCACGACGGATCGTTCGCCGAGCTGATGAGGGTCCCGACCGAGAACGTCCACCCGCTGCCCGCCGCGGCCGCCGACGACCCGGCCCGCTGGGCCGCCCTCGCCGTGCACGCCATCTCCCACGGCGGACTGCTGGCGGGCGAACTCGCCGCCGGCGAGACGCTGTTGGTCAGCGGGGCCACCGGCAACCTCGGCAGCAGCGCGGTCGCCGTCGCACTCGCCATGGGGACCGGCCGCGTCGTCGCCCCGGGCCGCAACCGGGCCGTCCTCGACCTCCTCACCGACCGGTTCGGGCCGCGGGTGCGCCCGGTCGTGCTGACCGGCGAGGAGCGCGCCGACCGTGCCGCCATGACGGCCGCGGCCGACGGCCCGATCGATCTGGTCATCGACCTGCTCCCGCCGAGCGCACCCAGTTCGGCCACCCGCGCGGCGGCCATGACCGTCCGCGAGTGCGGCCGGGTCGTCCTGATGGGCGGCGTCGGCATGCTCGGCGGGGACGACCTCGCCCTCCCGTACCCGTGGATCATGCGCAACTCGGTCACCGTGCGCGGGCAGTGGATGTACCCGCGCACGGCGAACGTCGGCATCATCCGGCTGGTCGCCGCCGGCACCCTGGACCTCCGCCCCGAGCGGGTCCGGACCTTCGGCCTCGACGCCGTCAACGAAGCCGTCGCCCACGCCGCAGCCCACGGCGGCGCGTTCGACCGCACCGTCCTCACCCCGCCGTCCGCCTGACGGGATCGTCCCGGGCCCGGTCGCGCACCTGAGCCCGGCGCCCGTGACCCCGGGTGACACCGTGACGGTCGGTGTGCGAGGTCCCGGAACCGACCGTTCGGCGGCCCCGTTCCCGGGGGCGACAGGGGCGACAGGGGCGACAGGGGCGACAGGGGCGACAGGGACGGCGAGGACGGCGAGGACGGCAAGACCGAGGGCCCGTCCGGTCGGACGGGCCCTCGGTCATCGGGATCAGCGCAGGACGCCCAGGTCCTTCGGGTCGGTGACGCCGTTGAAGGTCAGCAGGTGCCGGTCGGCGGTGACGGCGTACAGGTCGGGCCGCCCGTCCCCGTTGCCGTCGCCCACGCTGCCGAGCGTGGGGTACTCGGCGACCGGGAAGGTGCCGATCACCGTGCCCGCCGCAGGGTCGGCCAGCGCGGTGAAGTCGTACTTGCCGTCGGCGCCCTTGACGATCGGGTAGGTCCGCAGCTCGCCGGTGGCCTGGTTGCGGGACCAGAGCGCGAGCGAGCCGTCGGCCGCCTTGCCCGGGGCGATCAGGTCGTAGCCGGCCCAGGCGCCCGTGGTGGAGATCCGCACGAAGGTGTTGTAGTCGTACAGCGGAGCCGGGTCGGTGGAGAGCCAGAGGTCGCCGTCCTCCACCGTGAGGATCGAGGTCCGCTGGTCCGCTCCGAGCGCGCCCACGGGCACCAGCTGAGTGGCCTTCGACCAGTCGGGGGTGAAGCCCGCCGGGACCGGCGGCGGGTTGAACGGGTCCACGTCCCGCCCGAACGAGATCACGCCACGGGCGAAGGCGCCCATGTCGAAGTTGCGGTAGAGGGACATGCCCGCACCGCCCGGCCGGTGGGCCATCAGGTCGTCCACCGGCGCGTGCGCCTGGTCCCAGCCGCGGTGCAGCAGCTGTACGCCGTTCCACCCCGCGCCGCCCGGCGCGCGGACGGCGGCGACCGTCGACGTCGGCACGGTGCTGGTGGCGTCCGCGCTGATGATCTGGAGGTTGCCGGCGGCGTCGGGCAGCAGGATGTCCGGCACGCCGTCGCCGTTGACGTCGCCCGGGGTGGACGGCGGGTTCGGGTTCGAGGGCGCGTAGAAGGTGTAGGCGACCGGCGGGGTGGTGTTGCCCGCGTTGTCGACGGCCTGCACGGTGAGGACGTTGGTGCCCCACTGGGTCGGCTTCAGCTGGAAGGTCGCGGTGCCGTCGGCGCCGGCCGTCACGGTGCCCGAGCCCTGACACGGTGCGCCGGCGCTCAGCGTGCCGTTCAGGACGTACCGGTAGCAGGCCACGCCCGAGCCCTGGTCGGTGCCCTTGAGGGTGAAGGTTCCGGTCTGGCCGGCGTACTTCGACGGGGTCGCCCCGCCGGCGGACGCCGGGAAGTCGGCGGACTCGACGGTGAACCGCGGGGCTGTGGCGTCGATCCCGAAGTGGCAGGCCGCGGTCGGCTTCCCGCCGCCCGGGCCGTAGTCGGGCCAGACCTGCCAGGAGTAGCCGGCGCCCTCGGCGAGGCCCGTGGGCCGGACCTGGACGGTGCCGTCGGCAGCCGTCTGCGCGGTCTGGTCGAAGACCTTGACGCCAGCGGCGTTCCACACCTTGAAGCGCGCCCCGGGCGCGGTGGTGCGCGCGGTGAGCGCGGGCTCGGTGGTGGTGATCCAGCCCGGCGTCGTGGTGTCGTCGCAGGCGTCGGTGGACGCCCCGGCGGCGAGCGAGCGCGGGCTCGGGGCGGCCTTGGGGTCGGTCACGGCCGACTGCCCGTTCTCGGCCGTGGCCGTGGGCGCGCCGATGGTCATCAGGACGACGGCGGCGGCACCGAGCGTGGCGGCCAGGCGCCCGCTGACGGTGGTTGACATGCGGTTTCCCCCCTCTTCGATCATGTTCGATCGTGTGGCGGGAGCACTTTGTCAGCAGGTAGACCCGGCGTCAATCGCATTTGGACGTCCCGGCTTCCTTGGCCGCTGCCTCCGCCGCCTCCACCGCCTCCACCGCCTCCGCCGCCGTTTCCGTCGCTGCCTCCGCCGCCTCCGCGTCGGTGATGCGGCCGCGCAGCATCGCGTCCATGACCGCCATGTACCGCTGGGTGCGAGGGCCGCCGAGGAGGAAGGGGTTCGCGGTGCCCGGCGGTTGGTGCCGGAGCTGTTCGGCTCGTTCGAGGCCGTGGTCGTTCGGGTGGTTGGAGAGTTCGACCTCCACGTTCGCCCGGCGCATGACGGCCCGGAAGGAGTGGACGGACGCGAGGAAGGTGCGGAGTTCCGCCACCGTCGAGGGCGGGTTGAGGCCGCCCCAGAGCATCGCGCTGTGGTGTCGGCGGCCCGCCCGGACCGGGATGACCGGCGACACGGTGCCGGGGGTGTGGCCCGGGGTGTGGTGCAGTTCGATCGTGGTGCCGCCGAGCGTGAGCTGCGTGCCGTCCGCGATGTCGAGGTCGCGGACGGGGGCGTCGGCGGGGCGGGTGCGGGCGAGGAGGTCCCAGTCGGCCGGGGACATGTGCACGCGGGCGCCGTAGCGGTCGGCGAGGGTCCGCGCGCCGCCGAAGTGGTCCGCGTGGCCGTGGGTCACGACGACGTGCCGGATCGCCGCCGGGTCGGCGCCGACCGCCCGCAGTCCGGGGACGATGACGCCCTCGGCATCGGCGGGAGAGGTGAGCGCGTCGATCAGCACGATGCCGTCGTCGGTCAGCACCGCCATCGCCGAGACCCAGCCCACGCTCAGCAGCACGAGGTTGTCGAACAGCTTGACGGGCGCGGGCGCGGGCAGCCGGGGTAGGTCGGAACCGGGTGTCAGCGCCGTCACCAGGGCCCCCAGCACGGGGTCGTCACCGGCGAGGCGGCGGGCGCGGTCGTAGTGGGCGCGGGAGGCGGACGGTGTCCTCGCCGAAGCGGGGACGGCGGCCGAGGCCGGGCCGGCCAGGGCGGTCGGCGCGGCTCCGGCGGTGAGACCGAGGAGGGCGAGCTGGGCGAGGCGGCGCCGGGTGAAGTCGGCGTCCGTGGCGGACCGGCGGGTGGGGCGGATCATCGCGGTCGGGGCTCCTGGTCGATCGGCGATCGGCGTGTGGCGGGCGGCGGTCGGTCGGTTGATCGGGTCATCGGTCGGTCGGTTGATCGGTCGGGGAGGCTCAGCCGAGGGTCTTGACGACGGTCTTCGTGGCCTGGGCGAGCAGGGCGTCGTCGGACTTGGCGTCCGCCTTGCCGCGGTCGGACAGGAGGACGATCACGATCGGGCTGCGCCCGCCGCCGGGCCACGCCACGGCGACGTCGTTGCGGGTGCCGTAGCCCGCGTTGCCGGTCTTGTCGCCGATCCTCCAGTCGGCGGGCACACCCGCGCGGATGTACGGGCCGCCGGTCGTGTTGCCGACCAGCCAGTCCGTCAGCAGCCCGCGCCGGTTCTCCGCGAGGACGTCGCCGAGCACGTAGCGACGCAGGTCGGCGGCCAGGGCGTGCGGTGTGCTGGTGTCGCGGGTGTCGCCCGGGGTGGCCTCGTTGAGGGTGGGTTCGGTGCGGTCGACGCTGGTGGTCGAGTCGCCCAGGTCGCGCAGGGACTGCTGGACGGCCGCCGGGCCGCCGAGTTGGGCGGTGACCAGGTTGGCCGCGGTGTTGTCGCTGTACTGGATGGAGGCGGCGGCCAGGTCCCGCAGCGTCATGCCGGTGGCCACGTGCTGGGAGGTGATCGGTGCCCACGCCAGCACGTCCTCCTGGCGATAGGGGACGACCTTGTCCAGGTCCGCGTCGGACGCCTTGCGCAGCAGGTGGCCGGCGGCGAGCGACTTGATCGTGGACGCGAACGCGAACCGCTCGTCGGCCCGGTGGCTGACCTCCCGGCCGCTACCGGTGTCCACGGCGAACACGCCGAGCCGGGCACCGAACTGCTGCTCCAGTGCCGCGAAGGAGGCGTCCGCCGAGGTGGCCGCCGAGGTGTCCGCCGAGTCGGTCGCGGTCGCCGCGGTCGCCGGCGCCGTCGAGGCGCTCCCCGCTTGGCCGCACCCGCCGATCAGTGCGGCCACCAGCAGAGCCACGGCGGGCAGCGCGGTGCGGGGTCGGTGCAGGTCGGGCGTCATCGGTGGTCTCCCAGGTGGTCGGTGCCGTCGTGTGCGGTGCGGTCGTACGCGGTGCGGTCTTGTTCGTTGCCGTCGTGTTCGTGCCGGCGTGGTCGCGCCGTCGCGCTCAGCTAAACAGGCCGCCGCCTTCCCAGTCCAAGACCTGAATCGTGAAGTGGGCGATAAGAAAACGCCTATGATTGCTGGCCATGGACCTGCTGGGGCACCTCCGCCACTTCCGCGCCGTCGCCGAGGAGCGGCACTTCGGCCGCGCCGCCGAGCGCCTGAGGATCGCCCAGCCCTCGCTCTCCCAGCGGATCCAGCGCCTCGAACGCGAACTCGGGGTGACCCTGTTCGACCGCGGCCCGCGCGGGGTCGACCTCACCCCGGCGGGCCGGGTGCTGCTCGCCGAGGCGGAGGAGACGCTGGACAGCGCCGCCCGGCTCCTCGCCACCGCCGCCGACCTGCGCACCGGACGGGCCGGCACCCTGCGCGCGGCCGTCCCGCCCGAGCTCGGGCCGGCCGCCCTGGCCGCGCTGCTCACCGGCTTCGAGACCGCCTCCCCGGGCACCCGGCTCGAACTGCGGGAGTTGCCGGTCGCGGCCGTGGTGCGCGAACTCGCCCAGCACACCGTCGACGTCGCCGTCGTCCGCCACCCCTGCCCGGCCGACGGACTGGCCTTCGGCCCCGTCTTGCACCAGCCGCTCGGCGTCCTGCTCGCCGCCCGCAGCCCGTACGCCGACAGCCCGGAGCTAGCGGTGGCCGAACTGACCGGCCTGCGCCTGGTCCTCCCGCCGCGCGCCAACGCCCCGGCCCTGTACGACGAGGTGCTCACCACGCTGACCAGGCACGGCTGCACCCCCGAGGCCGTCGTCGACCCGCCGGGACCGGACGTCGCGGGCGCGCTCGTGCTCACCGGCAGCGCCGTCGCCCTGGTGCCGCGCACCGCGCCACCGCCGGGTACAGTCTGGCGTCCGCTCACCGGCACCCCGCTGGCCTGGCGGACCTCCACGGCCTGGCCGGCCGGGCGGGGCGGGCCCGCCGTCAGGCTGTTCGCGGAGGCCGCCCACGCGGCGCTGACCGGACCGGGCGGCCTGCTGCCCCAGCCGCCCAACCGCCCGCTCTACCCCCGGCCCGCAATGGAGTTCCCGCTGTGACCAGCGACCGCACGAGAGCCGACCGCACGGCTGCCGACCGTACGGCCAACGACCGCACGGCTGCTGCCCGGACCCCGCAGAGCCGGGCCGCGCGCACCCGCATCGCCGCGGCCTTCGCCGACGCGGGCGTCACCGGCCAGCTGCACGCGCGCGACCTCGACACCGGCGCCGAGATCGGCCTCGGCGCCGACACCGCCGCCAGCACCGCCAGCGTCCACAAGGTCTGCCTGCTCGTGACGCTGTACCGCGAGGCCGCCGCCGGACGGATCGACCTGACCCGGCAGGTCGACGTCCCCGCCACCGGCCGCACCCCCGGAAGGACCGGCCTCGCCGCCATGCTCGACGCCGCCCGCCTCTCCCTGCGCGACCTCGCCTACCTCACCGTGGCCGTCAGCGACAACACCGCCGCCGACGTCCTGTGGGACGAGATCGGTCTCGACACCGTCAACCGGACCATGGCCGACCTCGGCCTGAGCCGCACCCTCGCCGTCCACAAGCTCCGCGACCTCATCGCCGCCCTCGCCGAGGACACCGGCCCGGACTCCCCGGTGGACCCGGCCGTGGTCGCCCGCCTCAGGGTTCTCGACCCCGCCTTCACCAACCACAGCACCCCCCGCGACATGACCACCCTGCTCGCCGCCCTCTGGCACGGCGACGCCTGCCCCGGCGAGCACGGCGCCGCCCTGCGACGCCTCCTCGGCCTCCAGGTCTGGCCGCACCGCCTGGCCTCCGGCTTCCCCTTCGACGACGTCCGCGTCCACGGCAAGACCGGCACCCTCCCCACGCTGCGCCACGAGGTCGGCGTCGTCGAGTACCCCGATGGCGGCCGCTACGCCGTCGCCGTCTTCACCCGGGCCGCCGCCACCACCATCACCCTGCCCGCTGCCGACGCCGCCATCGGAACCACCGCCCGCCTCGCCGTCGACGCCCTCCGGGCACAGGCGGCAGCGGCCGGGAGGGGCTGAGCGGGCCGGACGGGACCAAGGCGTTTTCGTTCGGATCACCAGGCGGACCTGAGGAAGGTGCCTGCGATGTGGAGTCCGGCCAGGTGGATGGCGGCGGTCTTCTCGTAGCGGGTGGCGATGCCTCGGCGCGGTGGTTCCAGCCGACCGCGCCGGAACGGTTCGTCCACACCCTGTCATCGGCCACCTGCACGGAAGTGCCACAGGAGACCGTCGCAGGGCACCCGCGCTCTGCCCTCAAGTACCTTCCGCCGCGCCCCGGCCGTTGGGTTGAATGGAACGTTGCCGACGATCCCAGGAGGGGCGGAGCCCGATGCGTGAGCGGGAGAACGAGAAAGCCACCGGGGCCAAGGCCGGCCGGGAGGCGAGGCACGCGCCCGCCACGGCCGGGCGCCCACGGCCCGGACTCCTCGCCCTGCAGGGCACCGTGGGCAACGCGGCGGTCGTCCAGATGCTTCGCAGGGCAGGGCACGGACTGGACGAGGAGGAGCACCGGCACGGGGACGGCTGCGGCCACGGGGGCGTCAGGGACCCCGCCGTCCCGCGTGCTGCGGCTGCCGCCGTCCAGCGCTCCTCCGTCCACGACGTCCTGCGCAGCCCCGGCCGGCCCCTGGACCAGGCCACCCGTACGGACATGGAGTCCCGCCTCGGCGCCGACTTCTCCGACGTACGCCTCCACACCGGCAGTGCCGCGAACGCCTCCGCCGCCGAGGTCGGCGCACGTGCCTACACCTCCGGCAACCACGTCGTCATCGCCGCGGGCGGGGGCGACGCGCACACCCTCGCCCACGAGCTCACCCACGTCATCCAGCAGCGCCAGGGACCGGTCAGCGGTACCGACCACGGCAACGGGCTGAAGGTCTCCGACCCCTCCGACCGCTTCGAGCGCGAGGCCGAGGCCAACGCCCGCGCGGTGATGAGCCGTCCGGCCCCCCGGGCGACCTCCGGCCCGCAGCGGTCGGACGGCCCCGAGACCGGGACGGCCGGTGCGGCAAAGGAGCCCGTGCAGCGCACCCTCGCGGCCGGCCTCCCGAAGGGGACCCAGGTCGTCAAGCACACGGACGAGAAGGACATCGAGGGGCATTCGATCCTCGGTTTCTCCTTCGGGTCCTATCTGATCTCCGCGGGCGCGGACGGCAAGAAGCCCCGGGCGTCCCTCAAGGACAAGTCGTGGGGGACGGTCGAGGGGCAGGAGGCGTCCCGCGCGGAGTACGAAGCGGCTCGCGCCGCGGAGTTGGACCCGGCGGTCCTCGCGGCCAAGCAGAAGCAGAAGGACCTCGACCTCGGCGAGAACTACCTCAGCGCCGACTACCGCCGGATCAACCCGCTCCTCGCGGCCCTCGGGCAGGTCGGCTTCGCCCCGGGCGAGATCGCCGCCCCCGGCTTCTCCTACAAGTCGAAGGAGAGGGAGGTGCTCGACGTGTGGCGCAGTATCGCGGTGGCACGGGGGTACGCGGACGAGCAGAGCACGGAGGCGTGGGACGAGAAGCACCTCGCGGACACCTTCGACATCTTCGCCCGGATCAACGGCGTGTGGGACGACTTCGCGACGCCCCGCGCGAACGAGGAAGGCAACGTGATGCGGGGCGACAGCAAGCACATGTTCGAGTCGTTCGGCGGCATCCTCAAGCAGCAGGAGAACCACCCGGACGGTGGCTACGTCCCGGTCGACCAGACGATCGAGTGGCCGGCCATCCTGTCGACCACGTACGGCGATCCGTTGACCCACACGTACGTGGCCGGCAAGGAGATCGTCTGGGAGTTCGGCCTCCCGGAGGACCACCGGGGAAGGGCGCTCGGCAGGAACAACCAGTCCGAGGAGGAGATGACCTTCCCCATCGGCACCCAGATCCACATCCGCCAGATCCTCGTGCGGAGCGGCGATTTCCGGCAGGAGAAGTCGGCGAAGTACGGCGAGAGCGCGACCGTGATCGTTTTCGCCGACATCCTGGCGGGCCAGGGACCGACTCGAGGGGACTAGGGCACGTATTCGGTGGTGATCATTCTGGGAAGTTGCCCTCTCGGCACAACCTGGTCCGGTAGACCGTGTTTCGTGACGCGAGCGCAACTATCTGATGCGGAGTGGGAGTTCATCGAGCCGTACCTGCCGGTCGGCGAGTACGGCCCGTATCCCGAACGGCTGCGCCAGCAGTTCGAGGGCGTGATCTGGCACTTCAAAACCGGCAGCCAGTGGCGTGAGACGCCCGGGGAGTCCGGTGCCTTGGCGCGATGATCTGGATCAAGGACCTCACTGGAGCCGCTTGATCACGACCAAATGCGCGCCGTGGAGCCACAAGCCGCCCGGCCTCCGGCATCGGCCGGAAGCCGGTTCTCGCCCTCGGCGCCGCCGAGTAAGACCTCACTTGTGGTCGCGCAGGAAAGCGGGGATCTCCTCCCGCGTCGGGTAGTTCGGCAGCGGCGCCGGCGCGTCCTGGAGGAACGCGGTGATGACGGCCGCCACCCACTCGTCGTTGCCGTCGAGCCCGTTCCACAGGTGGTGCCCGACCCCCGGCATGTACTGGGTGCGCTGGATCGCCGGGTCGGCGTCGAGCACGGCGGTCTCCCACTGGCGGACCTGCGAGGTGCCGACACCGCCTCCGCCTCGACCGGGGCGTCGCCGAGTCCGTCCTCGACGGCGGGGCGACGACCATCGCCCTCTCCCTCTGGGTGGCCCTGCACGGGCTCGTGACCCTCGAACTGGCCGGGGCGCTCGACGCCCCCACGGGACAGGCCGCGTTCCGTGCGACGATCAACGCCACCCTGCGGGGCTGGGCGACCCCCGAGTCGGCCCGCAGGCTTCGCAGGGCCGAACTCGGCGGCGTCGTCCGGTCGGAGGCGTAGACGCGCCCGGTCGCGGCTCGGGTGAGGACGCCCTCGAACTGCTGGCGCAGCCGTTCGGGGCAGGGGCCGTACGCGCCGATCGGCAGGTGCGACTCGATGAACTCCCACGCGCTGTCCGTCAATTGCATGCGGGTCACGCATCACGGTCTACCTACCGGATCAGGCGCAACCGCGAGGACGGAACCCGCAAATTGATCACAACCGAATACGCGCCCCAGTCCTGGACTAGTCCTGCCACTCGCGCCCGACCGGCCGCCAGTGCCACGAGGACGTGCGCGGACGGCCGTTCAGCTCTCCGTGCCCGGTGCACCGGGGCAGGACGTCCGCCGGGTGGGTGTCCGGCTCCTCCGGGACGTCGGGGAAGAGCCAGGAGAGCACGTAGTAGCTGGTGACCTCGGGCAGTTGCCAGTCCAGGCCGAGGCCGAGGGCGATGCCGTGGGTGTGCAGCGCCAGCTCGGGCCGATTACGCCAGGGGTAGCCCAGTTCCCCGGGCGGTAGGCGCCGCAGAGCTCGGCGGTGGCGCGCGGTTCGAGCGAGCCGGACCTCATGGGGCGTTGCGGTGGCGTGCGGCGGCCCGCCCCGGCCCAGGAGGTACCGGGGGACTGATCCGATGAACCGGGGGCCGCCCGATTCCCTGCTGTGGAGCGACAGCTCGGTCAGGTGCCCCCCCGGCCGCTGACGACCGGGCGGCCCTCCGGGCGGCCCTCGCCGACCGGCGGGCAGCGGATGGTCGGCGTGAGGATGTCCGGTCCGTGGCCACCGGCCGGTGATCGTGAGCCGACCGCAGCTGTCAGGTGGACTTCCCCATCCTTCCGGCCCGCCGTCTCGGCCCGTTCCTCCGCTCTGGGGCGGTAGTTGACGGCAGTCGGCGCCGCGCGTCAGCCGGTTGCCGCCGGTGGCCCGAACCAGTGGGTGAGGCTTGCCCGTAGCTCCTCGGCCGCCACGTCGGCGGGTGTGGTCGGCGTGCCGATCCAGGCCGCGTGCCCGTCCGGGCGGACCAGGATCGCGTCGGCGCGGTGCGGGGTGTCCGGGCGGGTGTGGGCGGTGGTGACCCGGTCCGCCCAGGGGTGGGCGGCGGTGGCGAGGGCGGCGGAGTGCGGGGTGGTGCCGTCGAGCAGCAGGGCGCCGCCGGGCGTGCGGGTCAGCAGTGCGGTGAGGCGGTCCCGGCCGGTCGGGCCGAGGGGGAGGTCCGGCACCAACCGCCCTGCCCAGGGGTGTCCGGGGTCGCCGGAGGCGGGGTAGCGGGTGGCGACACCGGTGATCGCCTCGGCCAGCGGCCCTGCCGTGTCGGCGGATTCGGCGAGCTCGGCGAGGAGTTCGCGGACTGGCGCCAGCCGGTCGTCGTCGTCGTTCCCGTCCGCCCGGGCGAGTACGGCCTGGGCGCGGGTGTTGCGGAGCAGCCGGGTGCCGGCCGCGTGGCGTTCGTCGTGGTAGGTGTCGAGCAGCGTGTCCGGGGCCTGCCCGCGCGCCACCAGGGCGAGTTTCCAGCCGAGGTTGACGGCGTCGTCGAGGGCCGCGTTGACGCCGATGGCGCCGGCCGGGGGGTGGATGTGCGCGGCGTCCCCGGCGAGCAGGACCCGGCCGGCCCGGAACCGCTCGGCGAGCCGGGCCGCGTCGCCGAACCGGGTCAGCCACTGGGCCTGGGCGATCTCGGCCCGGCGGCCCAGCGCGGCGTCGACCGCGCGCTGGAAGGAGTCGAGCGACACCGGCTCGTGCGGGTCCGCGGGCGGCGCCGGGTCGGCAGTGAGGAGGCGGACGTAGCCGGGGCGCGGGATCGCGAACACCGAGCGGCCGCCGGGACCGGTGTTGGGGCCGAACGGGACGGCCGAAGGGTCGGCGAGCACGACGTCGCCGAGCAGGCTGAAGTTCCGGGCGGGCGTCCCGGGGAAGCCGATCCCGGCCGCCCTGCGCACGGTGCTGCGGCCCCCGTCGCAGCCGACCAGCCACCGGCAGCGCACGGTCGACGGGCCGTCCGCGCCGTCGACCTCGACCGTCACACCGGCACCGTCCTGCCGCAGCCCGGTGAGGCGTCGGCTGCGGACCAGGCGGGCACCCGATTCGACGGCCCGCTCGGCGAGCAGTTCCTCGACCCGGGTCTGGGGGATGCCCAGGACGTAGCGGTGCTTCGCGCGCATGGCGGCGAGGTCGAGCCGGGAGGCTCCGACGAACACGGTCGTCGGTACGGTCGGTCCCTCGGCGAGGAAGCGGTCGGCCAGGCCCCGGCGGTCGAGCAGCTCCAGGCTCCGGGCGTTGAGGTTGAACCCGCGGCAGTGGCCGGGAGGTTGGGGCTCCCGCTCCAGGACCAGCGCCCGTACCCCGGCGCGCCCGAGCTCCCCGGCGAGGGCCAGTCCGGCGGGCCCGGCGCCGACCACCAGGACGTCGACGGTCTCGGGCTCCGTGGCGTGGTCACTCATCGTCCGCCCCCGTCCGGCCGCCCCGGGACTCCTGGTCCGGCCAGGTCAGCGTCCCGCGCTCGATCTCCTCGGCGGTGCGCTCCACCCAGGCCAGCTCGGACTGCGCCATGGCGGCGGCGTACTCGGCCTCGATGACGAACAGGCGCGGCGCGCCGTGCTCCTCGCGGGCCGCGCGGTAGCCCTCGGCGTCCCGCGCGATGCTCTCCCGCAGGGCGGCGGCCCGCTCGCGCAGCGCCTCCGCCGCCCGGTCGCGGCCCAGCGCGCCGAGGTAGCCGACGGCGGAGAGGAACCGCGGGTACTCGGGGGAGGGCCGCCGGATCAGCTCGTCGAGCCAGTCGGTGAACCCGGCCCGTCCGGCGGGGGTGTGGCGGTAGACGGTGCGGGCCGGGCGGTTGCCGACCTGCTCGGTGCCGTCCGCCTCGATCCAGCCGTCCCGGGCGAGCGCGCGGACGGTGTCGTAGAGCGAGCCGGTGGTGAGCTTGAACGCGCGCTCCATGCCGCGCTCGCGCAGTGCGCCGGCCATGGCGTGGGGGTGCATCGGCTGCTCCAGCAGCAGCCCGAGGAGGGCGAGGGCGAGGGCGTTGGCGGGGCGTTTCGGGGACTGCTGGGCGGTGGCGGGGTGCTGACGGGTGGCCATGGGGCTCCGTGGGTCGACGCGTGGACTACTAGGTATCGATCACTCGGATCCGAGCATATGGAGCCGGAGTGTCGAGGGCAAGGCCTTCGTGGGGCACCCACCCGCCGGACCCGCCGGACCCGCCGGCCCCTCTGGCGTACCGGGACCGCACCGCGCGTCGCCCGCGTTGACCGTCTGTCTTCCCGTGCCGCCTAGCGTCCCTCCGTGAACCCGGCCCGACCCGGGCCGGCGCCGAAGGGAGAACACTCGTGCTCCGCAAAACCCGCGCACTGCTGACCGGTTCGGCCGTCGCCCTGGCCCTCACGCTCACTTCGACCACCTTCACCGCCCATGCCGCCGGGGACCAGAGCGGCATCGACGCCTGCGCCCGGGAGGCCCAACTCGCCGGCTTCGCCAAGGACAAGTCCGGCGAGGGCCGCAACGACGACGCGATCTACGCCGTCGCGATCGCCATGGCCGAGTCCGGCTGCGACCGGCTGGCCGTCCACACCAACCAGCCCACCGACCCCGACCCGGGCACCAAGGACCTCGGCGCGTGGCAGATCAACGAGCGGTGGTACCCCGAGGTCCACTACCACGACGCCGAGGTCGTCACCGCCGAGAACTGGCAGGACATGGGCTGGTCGGCCCGCAAGGCCTTCAGGATCGACACCGACGGCACCGGCCGGGGGTGGGCCTCCTGGGCGGCCTGGAAGCTCGGCACCTACCAGCAGTACCTCGGCCAGGCACGCGACGCGGTCTACCGCGTCTGGCAGTAACGCCCCACCGCGGGCGAGCAAATCGTCCGCCCGTCCGCCCGTCCGCCCGTCCGCCCGTCCGCCCGTCCGCCCGTCCGGCCCGACCGGGAGAGCGGAGCGGTGACGGAAAAGGGGCGGCCCGTGTTCGGGCCGCCCCTGCTCCGTTCGTTCGCCCGCGCGGCGGGCCCGGGCTACCAGCGGTCGTGCACCTGCGGCCGGATCCGGCGGTCGTACAGCTCCCGGACGGCGTCGAGGGTGGCCGGCGGCAGCGGCGCCAGCGCGGCGGCGGCCGCGTTCGCCCGGGCCTGCTCGACGTTGCGGGCCCCGGGGATCACCGTCGTCACGCCCGGCTGCTGGATGATCCAGCGAAGCGCCGTCTGGGCGGCCGTCGCGCCCTCGGGCGCGAGCGCGGCGAACTCCGCCGCCGCCTCGACGCCCGTCGCGAAGTCCACCCCGGAGAAGGTCTCGCCCTGGTCGAAGGCCTCGCCGTGGCGGTTGTAGGTGCGGTGGTCGTCCGGGGCGAAGACGGTCTGCTGGCCGTAACGGCCCGACAGCAGCCCCGAGGCGAGCGGCACCCGCGCCAGGATCCCGACCCCGGCCGCCTCGGCGGCGGGCAGCACCCGCTCCAACGGCTTGAGCCGGAACGCGTTCAGGATGATCTGCACGCTCGCGACGCCCGGGCGCGCGATCGCGGTCAGCGCCTCCGCGCACGTCTCCACGCTCACCCCGTAGGCGGCGATCCGCTCCTCCGCGACCAGGGTGTCCAGGGCGTCGAACACCTCGTCGGAGGAGTAGACGGGCGTCGGCGGGCAGTGCAGCTGGACCAGGTCCAGCCGCTCAACGCCCAGGTTCGCCCGTGAACGGTCCGCCCAGGCGCGGAAGTTGGCGAGCCGGTAGTGCTCGGGCCGCTGCTCGACCCGGCGGCCGAACTTGGTGGCGACGAACACCTCCGCGTCCGGGCGCTCCTTCCGGTAGCGGCCGATCAGCCGCTCGCTGCGGCCGTCGCCGTAGACGTCGGCGGTATCGAAGAGCGTGACACCCGCCTCCACGGAGGCGTCCAGCACAGCAAGGGCGTCCTCCTCCCGGACGTCCCCCCAATCCGCGCCGAGCTGCCAGGTGCCGAGTCCGACGACCGAGACGGGACGGCCGGTGCGGCCGAGTACGCGCTGTTCCATGCCGCGAGCCTCTCACGCCACGCCGGGCGACGCCTACCCCGGCCCGCGACCGGCTCCGCGACCAGCTCCGCAGCCGGGGTCTGGGCCGGTTCAGGGCCGGGTCAGGGTCAGGGCAGGGCGGGCCCGCCCGTGCGGACGGCGTGGGTGGCGCCGACGGTCCGGAGGCCGCGGTCGACGGTCTCCTGGTTCTGGCCCACCGGGGCCACGTAGTCGAGGACGGCGCGGGCGGCGTCCGCCCCGAGGGTCCGGGTGATCACCCAGGTGGCGAGGTACTGGGAGGCCAGGCAGCCGCCGGCGGTGGCGATGTTCCCCTCGGCGTGGAACGGCGCGTCCAGCACGGTGAGTCCGCGGGCCTCGACGAAGGGGCGGGTCGTCCGGTCCGTGCAGACGGGCATGGTGCCCAGCAGTCCGAGGTGGGCCAGGACGAGGGCGCCGGAGCACTGGGAGCCGATCAACTGCCGTGCGGGGTCGAGCGGCAGCAGCGAGAGCGTCCGGCCGTCGGCGACCACATCGCGGGTGCGCACGCCGCTGCCGATCAGCACGACGTCGGCCTCGGCCACGAACTCCATCGGGCGCTGCCCGGTCACTTCGACGCCGTTCATGGAGGTGACCACCGGCGCCGGTGTGGTGATGAACGCCTCCAGGCCGTCCCTGCGGCAGCGGTTGATCAATGCCGAGGCGATGAAGCTGTCGAGTTCGTTGAACCCGTCGAAGGTGATCACGGCTACCTGCATCACGACTCCTCCGTGCGGTACGGGCGTCCAGTCTCCTGGGAGCGGCCGGTCGGGGGCAACGGTGTCACGGTGTTCCCGCTCGGATCGGAGCCTCGGGGTCCGGGGCGGGGCGAAGGCGGGCGGGCCCGGCCGGGATCTCGCCCGACTCCCTTGTCACGGAACTGCGTTCAACCCGTGGCCGACGCTGCTCGGCGGCGGTAGACGGCCGTCGCGAGCTCGACCAGGGAGCGGATCAGCGGGTTGCCGTCGCCCTCGTTCCACGCCGCCACCATCCGGCTCGGTGCCATGTCGGCCAGCGGCACCACGGCGAGTGGCGCGGGCAGGTCGTGCCCGAGCGGCATCATGCCGACGGTGCCGTTCCAGAGCACAGCCTGCAGGCATTCCTGGACGGCCCGCACCACCGGGCCCTCGCGCGGGATGCCGCCGTGCCAGTAGGACTGCCAGCCGGGGTCGGTGCCCGGCGGGAACCGGAACCAGCGGCGGTCGTCCATCTCGGCCAGCCGCAGCCGGTCGCGGCCGGCCAGCGGATCGTCGGCGCGCAGGACCACGCCGACCGGGTCGGCCCGGAGCGTACGAACCGTCAGGGCGGTCTCGTCGAACGGCGCCCGGGTCAGGGCGACGTCGACCAGTCCGGCGCGCAGCCCGCAGGTCGGGTCGGTCAGATCGGTGTCGCGGACGCGGATGTCGATGCCGGGGTGCCGCCGGCGGAAGGCGGCGGCCAGGTCGGAGATCCCCGGGTCGGTGCCGTCGCCCAGGATGCCGACGGTGACGGTCGCGGCGCCGGCCGCCGCGCTCACCCGGGCCCGGAGCCGGTCGGCGTGGTCGAGCAGCCCCCGGGCCTCGTCCAGCAGCACCGCGCCCACGGGGGTGAGCGCGACACCGGCGGGGGAGCGGGTGAAGAGCAGGGCCCCGACCTCGGTCTCCAGCCGCTTGATCGCCCGGCTCAGCGGCGGCTGGGTCATGTGCAGGCGGTGGGCCGCCCGGCCGAAGTGGAGTTCCTCGGCGACGGCGACGAAATAGCGCAGGGTCTGTAGCTCCACACTGCCACGATACCCATCCGGTATCGGCGCTGCGGGACCGGTCTTGGACACCCGGTGGGCGCCGGCGGTGGAGTGGTGGGCATGACCGAAGACCTCGCAGAAGACATGGCACACGGCACCGAGAGCGGCACCGGAACCGGCACCGAGAGCGGCACCGGAACCGGCACAACCCCCGCCGTCGTCCTGGTACGCCCCGGCGAGGGCGAGACGATCGTGCTGGGCGCCACGCGGATGCGCGTCCTGGAGGACGGCAGCCACACCGGGCACCGCCTCGCGATCGCCGAGTCCGTGCTCGGCCCGCACACCGAAGGGCCGCCGCAGCACCGCCACGCCCAGCACGACGAGGGCTTCTACGTCCTCTCCGGCACCGTGCGCTTCACCGTCGGGGAGCAGGACCACGACGCCGCAGCGGGCACGCTCGTGATCGTCCCGCCCGGCGCCCCGCACACCTTCGCCAACCGGACCGACCAACCCGCCGTCCTGCTCAGCACGTTCACCCCCGACCTGTACGTGCAGTACTTCCGTGACCTCGCGGAGGTGCTCGCCGCCGGCCGGCCGCTGACGCCCCGTGCGAACACCGAGGCGATGAGCCGCTACGCGACCGAGCCCGCGACCACCGCCGCCCCGGGTGCCGAATGAGTCTCGCCTACTGGATCGTCGCGGGACCGCTGGCGCTCTTCTACGGCTACGCGGGCACGCTGAAGACCGTCCGCAGCCCGGATCGGCTCCGGCCGATGATGGCCTGGGTGGACCGCGTCCCGCCGGCCGCCGTCAGGACGCTGGGCGTGGTGGAGGTGCTCGGCGCGGCGGGCCTGCTCCTGCCGCTGCTGACCGGCATCGCGCCCGCGTTGGCGCCGGCCGCGGCGATCGGCCTCGTGCTGCTGCAGGGTGGGGCGGTCGCCGTCCACCTGACCGGTGGCGACCGCCGGCTCGGCCTCAACGCCGCCCTGGTCATCGCCGCCGCCGTGGCCGCCTGGCTGGCCGCCGGGCCCTGAGCCCGGTCAACCGGGAGGCCGGACGGCACGGGCGTCGGCCCGCCACCACGCGGTGG